>NZ_JBFUGJ010000220.1:0-10251 GCF_056402975.1 Mesorhizobium sp. P3_A9
GAGTTCCGGCGGCGCGAGCCGCCGGAGACATGTCGGGATCAGGCGGCGGCCTTCACCAGCTGCGTCGACTTCTTGACCGGTATGCGCACCGACACGATCGTGCCGACGCCTTCGGTCGAGCGGATTTTCAGGGCGCCGCCCTGAAGCTCGGCCAGCGAGCGTGAGATTGCAAGGCCAAGCCCGGACCCGGCATGGTTCTTGGAGAACTGGTTCTGCACCTGTTCGAAGGGTCGCCCGAGCTTGCCGAGCGCCGCTTTCGGGATGCCGCAGCCATTGTCCTCGATGGTCAGCACCAGCGCGCCGGACGTGTTGCGGGCCCGGACCGAAATATGGCCGCCCTGGCCGGTGAACTTCACCGCGTTGGACAGAAGGTTGATGACGATCTGCTTGATCGCCCGGCGATCGGCAAACAGCGTCAGCGCGTCGGCGATACGTGTTTCCACGGTGATCGCCTTTTGCGCGGCCTGCAGCGAGACGACGCGGACCGTTTCGCTGATCAGCGGACCGAGGTCGATCTGCTCCTGGTCCAGCGAGAACTGGCCCGCCTCGATCTTGGACATGTCGAGAATGTCGTTGATGACGCCCAGCAGATATTTACCGCTGCTGTTGATATCGGTGGCGTACTCCTCGTAGCGCTCCGAGCCGAGCGGGCCGAACAGCCCCTGTTCCATCAGTTCGGAGAAGCCGATGATGGCGTTCAGCGGCGTGCGCAATTCATGCGACATGTTGGCCAGGAATTCGGATTTCGCACGGTTCGCTGCTTCGGCGCGCTCGGTTTCCTTCATGTATTTGCGGTTGAGGTCGACCAACTCACTGGAGCGCTCCTCTTCGGAGCGCCTGGCGAGGCTGAGATCATGGATCGTTGCCATCAGCCGGCGTTCGCTGTCGACCAGCTTTTCCTGATGCAGCTTGATCTGAGTGATGTCGGATCCGACCGAGACGATACCGCCATCCCGGGTCCTGAGTTCGTTGACCTGCAGCCAGCGACCGTCTGACAGCTGCCGCTCGAAAGTGGCACCGCCTTGCGGACCATTGGTGTTGGCAAGCCGGCGCTCGGAAGCGAAGGCCAGCATCCGCTCTTCCAGGGAAGCGCGCGTCACACCCGGCATCACGTCGCGATCCGAGAGCCCGTTGTCCTGCTGATATTTGGAGTTGCACATGATCAGCCGCTGCGCCGAATCCCACAGCACGAAGGATTCGTTGATGTTCTCGATCGCGGTTCTCAGCCGCAGGTCAGCGGCCTCGGAGCGCAGCGCCAGATGGCGCTGCTCGGTGACGTCGACGGCGATGCCGATCAACTGGATTTCCGGTGCTTCCGGATCCATGACCTGGGCACGAGCGCGCATCCACACCCATTGACCATCGGCATGCCGCATCCGGAACACCTGGTCGATGTGGTCGATCTCGCGGGCGACAATTCTGTTGGCGAGCTCGAACAGGTCGCCGTCCTCGGGATGGATGATCTCGTCGACCTCGCCGAAGGACAGCATCGTGTCGCAGGGCTCGTAGCCCAGCATGTCGTACATCGAGCGCGACCAATACATCTTGCCGCGCACCATGTCCCAGTCCCACAGGCCGCAGCGGCCGCGAACCAGCGCCATGTCGATGCGCTGATGCGCTTCGAGATAGATGCGATCGGCAGCCTGTGCGCGCGCCGCCTGCCCGAAATAGGCGTAGAGGATGATGATCAGCACGCCGGCCGTCAGCACGAACAGGGTGACGTTGAGCGAGACGGTCTTGCGCCATGTGTCGAAGACCGCTTGCTGCGGCACCAGAGCCGCGGCGGCTCCCTTCCGGTCCTTGGCCACGCTGACCGCGGCGTACCAGTCCTGGCCGCCGATATTGACCTCCATGACGCCGGCGCGATCGCCGAACATGAACAGCGGCTGGCCGCCCTCGACAAGGCCGTCGAGAGCATGGCCTTGCCAAGGCATCGAGCGCGGCGTCACCGCGGTGATCTTGAAGGCGCTGTCGGTGATGACGAGCACATGGCTGCGGCCCATAGCACCTTGGCGGCTGGTGGTCTCCAGCAGGTCCTGTATGGCGCCGGGCACGGTGTCCGAGGTGGTGGCGAGCGAACTGGCCAGTTGCCCCGCCGCCAGTGTCAGGATCGCCTTGGCGTCGCGCTCGACATCGTCACGTTCGTTCATCAGCGACAGCACACGCAGCGCCGCGATGACGAGCAGGAAGATGATGATCAGGGCCGGTATCGACCGGCGCAGCAGCGGTTCGGCGGCCAGAAGCCGCTTGTAGGCCGGTTCGGCGATGAGCCGCGTATTCCCGGCAAGGCCATCGCTGCGCGCCTCGCGACGCGCAAAAGCCATCCCACCGGGCGCGCCCCACGCGTCCGCCTTCGCCATAAATGGCACTCCCCGAATTTGCCTATGCTGCTTGGTGATCCGGCAAACGCCGCACATCCGAATCGTCAGTAAAGAATCAAAGGTGATTCGCCTTGTCCAGTGGTCCGGGGAAAAAAGATTAAAAATCGACTAAAATAATGGGCTTTTAGAGGTTCGGCACCCGGCCCTCTCCCACATGGGAGAAAACAAGGGCGCCTTAAGCCAGCGTCCGCTCGACGATATCGCGCAGATCCGCTGACAGGTTTTCGGCATTGGCGATCGAAAGCAGGGCTTCCCGGGCCTTGGCCTGCCGCCCTGGCTCGAGCGAACGCCACGATCGCAGTGCCGTCGCCAGCCTTGCCGCCACTTGCGGGTTGCGCTTTTCTACCTCGAGCACCGTCTGCGCAAAGAACCGGTAGCCTTCGCCGTCGGGGCGATGGAAGCCGGTCTGATTGGCGCTGGAGAAGGTGCCGACCAACGAACGCACCCGGTTCGGATTGGCCATCGAGAAGGCCGGATGAGCGGACAGCGCCCGAACCGTGTCCACAGCCTGCGGCCCCGGCACGCTGGCCTGGATCTGGAACCATTTGTCCATGACCAGCGGGTCGGACCCATAAGTCGTCTCGAAAGCCGCCAGCGCCTTGATGGCCTCGGGCGAACCATGGTGGCGATGAGCAAGCGCGCCAAGTGCGGCCGCACGGTCGGTCATGTTGGTCGCCGACTGGAAATGCTCGGCGGCCAATGCCGCTCCGCCCGGCAGCAGCGAGAGATAATCCAGCAAAGTGTTGCGCAGGGCGCGTCGTCCGGCGCTTGTCGCATCCGGGCTGAACACGGCCTTGTCGACAAGGCTGTGGTAGAGGCTGGAGAAGGCCTCGCTATTGGCCGCGGCGATCGTGAGCGCAAGGGCCTGCCGGGCTGCGTGGATGGCGTCGGGGTCGATATTCCTGCCGATGTCGCGGGCGATGTCGGCATCGCCGGGCAGCGCCAGTGCTAGCGCCCGGTAGGCAGGTTCCAGCGTCTCATCGGCGGCAATGCCGCCGGCAAGCTCGGTCAGTCGCGTCGCGAAGACCGGCTGCTTGCCGCCAAGAATCTCGCGGAAGGCTGCGATCAGCGCATCGGTGAGCAGTGTGTTGAAGGCCTGCCAGCGCGAGAAGGCGTCGCTGTCATGGCGGGCGAGGAAGAACTGGTCGTCGGCCTTCTGCTCGACCGACAGCGTCACGGGTGCCGAAAAGCCGCGGTTGAGCGACACCGCTGGGCGTTCGGCAACGCCTGAAAAGCGCACCATATGCCGGCGCTTGCGGACATGGATGACGCCGTCCTCGACGCTGGCGCCCTCGACGCCGCTATATTCGACGGGCTTGCCGCCGGCGCCAATCAGCCCGAAGGCAAGCGGAATATGCATCAGCCGCTTGCGGCTTTCGGAAGGTGTCGGCGGCACCGACTGTTCGATCTCGAGCGTGAACTCCTGGGCGGCCGCATTGTGCGTCGAACTGACCGTCAGATTGGGGGTGCCCGCCTGATGATACCAGAGCGCGAACTGCGACAGGTCGCGGCCCGAAGCATCCTCGAACACCTTGATAAAATCCTCGATCGTCGCCGCGTCGCCGTCATGGCGTTCGAAATAGAGGTCCATGCCGGCGCGAAAGGTCTCAGTCCCAAGGATGGTGCGGATCATGCGCACCACTTCGGAACCCTTTTCGTAGACCGTCGCCGTGTAGAAATTGTTGATTTCGCGGTAGCGGCGCGGCCGCACCGGATGTGCCAGCGGGCCCTGATCCTCGGGAAACTGATGCGCGCGCAGCAGGCGTACCTCGGCGATGCGCTTGACCGGCCGCGAGCGTTGGTCGGCGGAGAATTCATGGTCGCGAAAAACCGTCAGACCTTCCTTCAGGCAAAGCTGGAACCAATCGCGGCAAGTGATTCTGTTGCCTGTCCAATTGTGGAAATATTCATGCGCGATGATCGCCTCGATATTGGCGAAATCGGCGTCCGTCGCGGTCTCCTGGTCGGCAAGCACATATTTGTCGTTGAAGATGTTGAGGCCCTTGTTCTCCATCGCGCCCATGTTGAAGTCGGACACGGCGACGATGTTGAAGACCTCGAGGTCGTACTCCCGGCCAAACGCCTCCTCGTCCCATTGCATCGACCGCTTCAGCGCGTCCATGGCGTAGCCGGCGAGCGTCTCCTTGCCGGGCTCGACATAGATGCCGAGTTCGACCTCGCGGCCGGATAGGGTGACGAAACTGTCGGCAACCCGGCCGAGATTGCCGGCCACCAGCGCGAACAGGTAGGACGGCTTGGGGAAGGGGTCGTGCCACACGGCATAGTGCCAGCCGTCGCCGAGATCGCCCTTGTCGACGGGATTCCCATTGGACAGGAGCAGCGGTGCCTCGTCGCGCAGTGCCTCGATGCGCACGGTGTAGACCGACAGGATATCGGGGCGATCGAGGAAGTAGGTGATGCGGCGGAAGCCCTCGGCCTCGCATTGCGTGCAATAGACATTGTTCGAGCGGTAGAGGCCCATCAGGGCTTCGTTGCCGGCGGGCGCCAGTTCGGTCTCGATCAGCAATTGGAAGCGGCGCGCGGCTGGCGGCTTGAGGATGGTGAGTTGGTCGGGCGTCACCAGCAGATCCGCCGGTTTTGCCTTCTTGCCGTCGATCGCGATGCGCTTGAGCGTCAGCCCGTCGCCGTCGAGCACCAAAGGCGCCGACGCGGACACCCCATCGCGGCGTTCGACCGTCAGTATTGCGGTGACGATTGTGGCCTCGGGCGAAAGGCGGAAGGTCAGGTTGGTCTGCGGAATGAGATAGTCGTTGGGGCGATAGTCTTCGAGCTTGAAGACCTGGCCGGTGTCCGTGCGCATTCCGTTGTTTTTCCTGTCGATTGCGTTGGAAGCGGACAGTTCCCGCTGGTCCAAAAAAATGAAGTTCGCGCTCTTTACACGAAACGGTCCCTCGACAAAACTGCGAGAGGGTCTATCGAGGCCTTCTTTGCGGCATCGCGGCTAAAGCATGTTGAATGCCAGCGTTGCCGGGCATACAGGCAACGATCAGGGACGCATCACCAGCGTGACATCAGGAGCCGGGGCTCAACCAGAAACAACCGGCGGCCACGGTACGCTGAGGGGCATCGCCCTGAAGATCGTGTCCGTCGCAGTTTTTGTCGGCATGCAAACCTGCATCAAGGCGGCCGGCGACGTGCCGGCCGGGCAGATCGTCTTCTTCCGCTCCTTCTTCGCAATCTTCCCGATCATTGCCTTCCTGGCATTGAAGGGACAGCTGTCGACGGCATTCGTCACCAAACGTCCCTTCAACCACGTCGCGCGCGGTATTGTCGGCGTTGGCGCCATGGGGCTTGGCTTCTTCGCGCTGACCAGGCTGCCGCTGCCGGAGGCGATCACCCTGAACTATGCACAGCCGTTGCTGGTCGTGGTGTTCTCCTCGGTCTTCCTTGGCGAGACGATCCGCGTCTACCGCTGGAGCGCGGTCGCCGTCGGTCTGATCGGCGTGCTGATCATTTCCTGGCCGGAACTGACCCTGCTCAACTCCGATGAAGGGCTCGACGACCAGGAGGTCCTGGGCGTCATGGCCGCGCTGGTGGCCGCGGCGATCTCGGCTGTCGCCATGCTGCTTGTGCGCAATCTCGTGCAAACGGAGAAGACGGCGACCATCGTCTTGTGGTTCTCGTCGACCGCGAGCGTGCTCTCGCTGCTGACGCTGCCTTTCGGCTGGCAATCGCTGACGCCGGCGCAAGCTGCGCTGCTCATCATGGCCGGCTTCTGCGGCGGCCTCGGCCAGATCCTGATGACCTCGGCCTATCGTCATGCCGAGGCGTCGGTGGTGGCGCCGTTCGAATACACCTCGATGATCCTCGGCGTCGTCGTCGGCTACTTCGTTTTCGGCGACGTGACTTCGCCCAGCACGCTGGTCGGCGGTGTGATCGTGGTGGCCGCCGGCATCTTCATCATCTGGCGCGAGCGGCAGCTTGGACTGGAGCGCAAGCGAGCGCGCAAGGTGACGCTGCCGCAGGGGTGATCAGGATCGCTCGCCCCGCTCCTTCGCCAACCTTACCAGCACAGCCCTTGTCTGTTCGTCGGCCGGGAAGAAGGATTCGATCGCCAGTTCCGACAAGGTCACGTCGAGCGGCGTGCCGAACACGGTGATCGTGCTGATGAACGACAGCACCTGATCTCCATGGGCAAGCCTCAGCGGATGCACGATCGCATTCGGCTCGATGGGTGTGGGCCTGCTGCCCTTCAGCCCGGACGGGTAGGCGCGCAGCTCGCGCTCCAATTCGACTAGTATCGGATCGCCGCTGGCGTCGTTCTGGTGCTTGAGCCGCTCCAGCAGATGTGTGCGCCATTCCGCAAGGTTGACAATACGCGGCGCGATGCCGCCGGGATGCAGGCTGAGGCGAAGCACGTTGACCGGCGGCGCCAGCAGCGAAGCCTCGCTGACATCGGCAAGGAAGGGAGCGATCGCGGCGTTGGCCGAAACCAGGTTCCAGTGCCGGTCGACAGCCAGTGCCGGGAAGGGCTCGTGTCCCTTGAGCACGATCTCGACCGCCGCCATCGCCGGTGCCAGCGTCGTGTCGGTCAGCGGCCGTTCGCCGAAGCTCGGCGCAAAGCCTGCGGCCAGCAGCAACTGGTTGCGTTGCCTCAGCGGGATCGAAAGCTGCTCCGCCAGGTGCAACACCATATCGCGCGAGGGTGCGGCGCGCCCGCTTTCGACGAAGGACAGATGCCGCTGCGAGATTTCGGCTTCCATGGCGAGATCGAGCTGGCTCATGCGGCGGCGCGTGCGCCATTCGCGAATGAGACTGCCGGCGGAGGTTTGGGCTGATGTCATGGCAGGATGGTTAGGCCGACAGGGACGGCATTTCAATTACCTGCGGGGTTATCGCCAGAGCGCTTACGTTGGAGATTGGCGAAAGCGGGCGCGACGGCCGATCTCCCCCCTCGTGGGGGAGATGCCTGGCAAGGCAGAGGGGGGCGCTGTCCCGCCGACATGGCAGTAAGCCGCGACTGTGTTTGAGGCGAAATCAAAGAAAAAACCACAAAGGCTGGCGATCCTTCACGCCCCCCTCTGTCCTGCCGGACATCTCCCCCACGAGGGGGGAGATTGGCTAATCTCCCAGCGACCGCAGCTTCGCCTTCACCTCGAGAAAATCCCGCCATGCCAGCTTCTTGTGCGCAGGCGTCCGCAGCAAATAGGCCGGATGCAGCGTCGGCATAGCCGGAATGGCGATACCGGACGCCGTGGTGTGGGCACGCCAGTTGCCGCGCAACCTGAGAATGCCTTCTGACGTGTTGAGCAAGGTCTTGGCCGACGGTCCGCCGAGATTGACCAGGACCTTGGGATTGACCAGCTCGATCTGCCGCTCGATGAACGGCCGGCAGATTTCCGTCTCGTGCGGCGTCGGCGTGCGGTTGCCCGGCGGCCGCCACGGAATGACATTGGCGATGTAGACCGAAGTGCGGTCGAGCCCGATCGCGGCCAGCATGCGGTCGAGCAACCGGCCCGAGCGGCCGACGAACGGCAAGCCCTCGATGTCCTCGTCGCGGCCCGGCGCTTCGCCCACCAGCATCACCGCGGCCTCCGGGTTGCCGTCGGCGAACACCAGATTCTTGGCGGTGGTCTTGAGATTGCAGCCGTCGAAGGCCGCCATATGCTGGCGCAGCTCGTCCAGGGTTGTTGCCGTTGTTGCCAACTGGCGCGCCAGCGCCGCCTGAGCTTCGTCCGGCACGGCGGCTACCGATGGACGCGCCGGTGGCGCATCCGGCACGTTGCTCGCATCCAGGCCGGGCGAAGCCGCTGGCCGCTCCGGGGCCTTGTCTTCGCGAGGGGGCGCTGCCTGTGCCGGCGCGCGCTCGACAGGCCTCGGTGGCGCCTCGGCGAAGCGGTTCACCGGGGCGTCTTCCAGCGCCTCATCGACGCCAGCGCTGGCATAGAAGGCCAGGATGTCGGCAATATCGGTCGGGCTGTTTGGGGAGGCGGCAGTCATGGTGCGCACATTCGTCCGCATGACTGCAATTTGCAAGCTGGCGGCCTGCCTTATCCGGTCGGTATGCGTGGATCCTGCACCAGATAGAAAGTCCATCGCGGCGTGTAGTCGGTCACCAGGAATTCGAAGCTGGCGGTCTTCAGCGGGTCGACCTTGCCGTTCTTGAACAGCAGCCGGTCATAGGGTTCGAAGTCGCGGTCGAAATCGGCGAAATTGCTCGACCAGATATTTTCGGGCGTCTTGTTGCGTTGGTCGAACGAAAGCCCGTCTCCAAACACGCTCGGTTGATCCAGGATCTCCTGAAGCTCGAACTGGAACTCGATCCAGGCCTGGCCGCTGTTGTTGAGCACGTCGATGCGCATATACATGATGCCGTTGGCGAACTCGCCCGCCGTGCCGAATGCCTGGATCGGCTTGGTGGTGCGGATGGTCAGCGTCACCGGTGTCGCCGAGTTCAGCTCTTCGGTGATGACCAGCGGATCGTCCTTGGTTCCGATGCCGGAGGCTCCGGTGATGCGGAAGCCGCCGAGCTCGTCGGAGAAGGAGTAGGCGCCTGTCGCCCAGACTTTCACCTCGTCTGCGGTGGCGTGCCCCGGTGCCGCCGTCAGAAGGGCCAGCAGAATCGCCCGGCAGGCCCGGCCGGGCGGGAAAAGAAAGCGCGTCGAAGGAAAGCCGCCAGGCCCAGGAATGCGCATGGCAGGAAGTATGGCCGATAAGCAAGCCGCCGAACAATTAAAAAACGCAAGCACTGTGGGTCTCGCTGGGCACAAACGGTTGCCCTGGCGCAAGATGCGCGACTTTTTGGCCAAATCCGCATTGTCACGTCTGCGCCGGTTTCCTGTCGCCAATTGATGCGCTATGCAGCGCAGGAGCCAGCAAGATACGCAACAGCGGCAAGCCAGTGCGGAGGGGTTGATGAGCGATATCGAACGCGAAAGCATGGAATTCGACGTGGTCATCGTCGGTGCCGGCCCGGCCGGCCTTGCCGCCGCCATCCGCCTCAAGCAGGTCAATCCCGAGCTTTCCGTCGTCGTGCTGGAAAAGGGCGGCGAGGTCGGCGCCCATATCCTCTCCGGCGCAGTGGTCGATCCGATCGGTATCGACCGGCTCCTGCCCGGCTGGCGCGAAGAGGAAGGCCACCCTTTCAAGACCCCGGTCACGGCGGATCATTTCCTGGTGCTCGGTCCTGCCGGCTCGTTCCGTCTGCCCAACATTTTCATGCCGCCGCTGATGAACAATCACGGCAATTACATCGTCTCGCTCGGCAATGTCTGCCGCTGGCTGGCAACCAAGGCCGAGGCGCTCGGCGTCGAGATCTATCCGGGCTTTGCCGCTGCCGGGCTGCTCTACAATGAAGAAGGTGCGGTTACCGGCGTCGTCACCGGCGACATGGGCGTCGAGAGGGACGGCACGCATGGCCCGGGCTTCGCGCCGGGCATGGCGCTGATGGGCAAATATGTGCTGATCGGCGAAGGCGCGCGCGGCTCGCTCGCCAAGCAGCTGATCGCCAAGTACAAACTCTCCGATGGCCGCGAGCCCGGCAAATACGGTATCGGCCTGAAAGAACTCTGGCAGGTCAAGCCGGAGAACCATCGACCGGGCCTGGTGCAGCACTCCTTCGGCTGGCCGCTCGACATGAAGACCGGCGGCGGTTCTTTCCTTTACCACCTGGAGGACAATCAGGTGGCGGTCGGCTTCGTCCTCCACCTCAACTACAAGAACCCTTATCTGTCGCCATTCGAGGAATTTCAGCGTTTCAAGACCCATCCGGCGATATCGGGCACGTTCGAAGGCGCCAAGCGGCTGGGCTATGGCGCGCGCGCCATCACCGAGGGTGGCTGGCAGTCGGTGCCGAAACTGTCCTTCCCAGGCGGTGCGCTGATGGGATGTGCGGCAGGCTTCGTCAACG
>NZ_JBFUGJ010000221.1:0-10219 GCF_056402975.1 Mesorhizobium sp. P3_A9
CGGACACCCTGATCCACTCTCCCTCCTCATGACGAAATGCGACCGGCTTCCGCACATGCTCTTCGGCGGCGTTGAACGGTAGACCTGCCTTCACCGTAGCAGTTGAGACGACAAGCTCTCCCGAAATGACTTCGACCTTATACCTGCGCATACAAGGCTCCCATCTTTGCCCTGTACCCCGTCGAATTCCACGCAACAAACGTCCCGTCCTTGCGCGGCTTCGACGTTGATGTATTCGGCGGCCGAACGGCTGAGTTCATCCTCGTAGACAATTCCAGCTGGCGGCTATTTCGAATCAACGCCCTGCTCAGGCTCAATGCCGATGGTGTCGCCGTCGCCGTGCACCTGGTTGCGATCCCAGTCGTTTGTTTTGTCAGGCGTTTTGACAACGGCCTCGCGGGCATCTCTGTCTGTATCTTTGCGAGGCTTTGGGCCAGGCATATCGCGCGATGATTTCGGAGCCATGAGGTGCGTCCCTGCTGTAATGTCGATTATAAAAGAAGACCGGGGTTAGGTTGCTTCACGCACCCGCAGCACGTGTCGGCATCCATCAGTCTTAGTGATCCTTATTTGGCCGTGAAAAACGTCAACAGGACTTTGCCTTCGTCGCCCAGCAGGCAGACAAAACGGTCTGGCGCACCGGTTTTGCCGCTTCGAGCGATATAGGCTTCTCCCAGAACGACCGTTTTGATGGGCACGTCCCCAACAGTGGTGTCCGCCTTGCTCATCGCGACACTCTCCATGTCGATGACGAGATCGCTGATGTCTTTGGACCCTTCCTGAAGCGCCAACAGTCCGGTGGATTTGCAAGCAGCAATCGCCGGGTCGTCGGCCGCCTGGGCAAGGCAGCCTCCAGTCAGCGCCGCCACGATAAGCGACGACGCAACCAAATTTTTAATCAACATCTCGTCCTCCAAAGGATGGGCCAGTGGCGTAAGACGCACCGAGAGGAAAGTCCTGGTGTCGAAGTTCGTTCCTCGACGCTGCACAAAGCCGACTGCAGAACGCCTGCCAAGCGGGGAGTGCAGTATTTTCAGGAACGGGTCGCTGCGGCACTGGGGCTGTGACCGCCCCTGGCGTCCCTATCCGCCGGAGAGTGCTCCGGCTCGGCTCCGGCACCAGAGCCCCCCGGCAAGTCGAGGGTATAGAGCGGGCACGGTAAGACGAGTTACGAACGTCGCGGCAATCGGAGCTCGCTTAATGCGGAGAGCAGATCGGCAAACGCGGCTTTGACGACCAAGTTTAGCGGGCGCTCTTACCGGCGGGCCTCTTGACCGCTGGAACGGGGCCGATGCGGACGGGCAGGTTCCGACGTTCGCAAGCAAATAGCGGACGGTGCGGTCGTCGGCTTAGCTGGCGCCGCTTCCGAGACTCCGAGCATCCCGCACCGGTGTGATACCTTTGGCCAAGTGCCCCTTTGGGAAGGTGGCCCGCAGGTTGCGTCAAGGCAGCGCGGGCCGACCGTGATTCGGGGCATCTTGGTCGCCGGCAAAACGCATTCCGGCCGGCGACATGCTAGTTGCCATGCGATCGGCGCTCGAACTGGCGGGAGTTGCCTTTCTAAGTGATGGCGAGACGATCCATGGCGGCCCGGGCGTCCGACTCAGATCGACGGTGTCGCACGCGCATGCGCGGGATGGCCAAGCGGGCATTACTCAAAGCAACGAGATGTAGCGGTCAACTAAGTAGAGGTATCGCCGTCGTTTAACTCTGATTAGGTGCGCTCATCGCCCGTGACATTGGCTTAGGACTTCCGAAATGCGATATCAATGTCGTCGACTGAAAGCAGGCCTTTGTGGACCGGCAAGTTGTTGATCGACGCGACCGCCATCATCAGACCTTCAAGCTGAAGATTGGCGACGTTCATGGCCTGGAACTCTTTACCTGGTCGGATGGGTTCTGCCMGTCTGACTGGTGAGTCTTGTCGTCCACCTCATTGACCGGGCGCGTCAGTCCAACGCCATTCTTGGGTTTCTTGTTTCCGGCCGCGTCCTGAGAGAACGCATCCGAAGGATCGGCGCCGGTCTTTGCCGGATATTTTGTTGCCCCGGTTTCGCGATGGTTTTCGTTGTTAGACATGTGTTGGTTCTCCGTGTGATCAACGATAACCACCCCCGGCAGTGCTAGTTCCGCTCCAGATGGAACATTCCCTMYGGCMGGTCGTTGGCCAGCAAAGGAGACACGGAAATGGCCAAGATCAAGAACCTCGGCGCGGCTATTGTCAGGGAGCCGGAGAGAGCCGGCGCCGAGATAGAGCGTAAAGGCCTGAACGGCAGCGACGAGGATCAAGGGTCACCCACCCCTAAGACGGCAGGTGCTTCTCCTAAAAACAAAAGCCGGCTGGCAGAACCGCTCCCTGCCAGACAAATCGATGCGCGGCCGGTGGCCGGCAAAACCCCTCGTCCGACCGACAGACCGGGAGAATAATCATGCCGCCCAAACCAGAGCCRAMTGAMGAMCCGCCGGTAGATGCCCCCGCCTGGACTCCCGACGTGCGAGAGCCTGACCCGGATCTTCTGCCGGACGAACTTCCTCTCCCCAATCCCGACGAGAACCGTGATCCCCCAAAGCGAGCTCTGCAATGAGCATCGATGATGAGGTGCGCAGCGGTGGCTGCCTTTGCGGTGCAATTCGCTTTTTGGTGAAAGGCGCACCTCTGCGCGTTGGACTTTGCCATTGCCAGGATTGTCGGCGCACAAGCGGCAGTGCTTTCACCTTCTACGGCGTTTGGCCGCGACATACCTATCAAGGCGCTGGGAACCTGCGGGCTTTCGAGGGACGGAGCTTTTGCCCTGAATGCGGAGCGCGCATGGGCGTCGCTGCCGGAGGAAGAGGCTGAGATCATGCTCGGTACCCTCGACATTGCCCCAGCGATATCCATACCCGGCTATGAACTTTGGATCGGCCGTCGCGAACCTTGGCTGATGGATCTGCAGTGGGCTGAGCAGTGTGAGCATGACCGAGAGCCGCGTGCGATAGACGCGCCATCACTTGAGCCTGAAATCCCAGCCCCACCTCAGCAGCCCGATAGTTGACTGCAACCAGGCGTGTCCTGCCCGTCAACCATCCAGGTCGACAGCGATCGATGAGCGATGGGTGGTGGCCCATCACACACGGCTACGCATGCACTTGAGGCCCCGTCCCCAAACTCTACTATCGAATTTTGCCATTTGACCGGGGACATGATGGGCAACGCGACAGCAAGCAATCTGTTTGAACGCGCCAGGCGTTGGGCTATGGCCTTGACGCAGCAAAAAAGCGTCACCGGAACCGATGGCGAGGCGTCGTTCGGGTTATGGTTCGCCGACGCGCTTGGCGCGGAGACTGTGTTTCGAGACGCACAAATCTGGACGATCGAGATCGAACCTGGGGACGGCCGCCATTGCGTGGCAATGCTGATCCGGGGTGCGGGGCGGGACACCATTGTGCTGACGGGGCACTACGACACCGTCTCGACCCGTGACTATGGGGAATTGGAGGACCTGGCAACCGAACCGGAACACCTCACCCCTGCCCTGGCCAAGATGTTGAGCATGGCCGAGACATCCGCCGCCCAACTGGCGAAAACGGATCTTGCCTCAGGAGAATTTCTTGCCGGCCGCGGCCTGCTCGACATGAAGGCTGGCCTTGCCGCTGGATTGGCCGTCTGCGCGGAGTTCGCCGAAAGTGATGGGCCTGTCGGCAATTTGCTCTTCATCGCCGTGCCCGACGAAGAAAACAACTCCGCAGGGGCACGCAGGGCTGTCCAGATACTGCCGGAAATAGCAAGAGAGCACGACCTCGATATGGCGGCCGCAATCAACCTTGACGCCATCGCTGACGATGGCGATGGCAGCAAGGGTCGAGTCATCGCGTTGGGAACAGTCGGCAAATTACTGCCGACTGCTTTCGTGGCGGGCTTTCCCGCCCATAGCGGCTTTCCCTTGAATGGGCTCAATGCGGGCGCGCTTGCGGCCGCGATCGCTGCGCGCATTGAATGGGCGCCGGAGCTTACCGACGGTTCCCAGGCGCTGCCGGGAACACCGCCAAGCCTTCTCAGCATCCGTGATGGCAAGGTCGGCTATGACGTGACGACGCCGGCGACAGCCTTTGCCACGTTCAATGTGCTGAGCTACCGCCGAGCGCCAGACGAGGTGCTGGAGCGTTTCGAGAGGCTATGCCTCGGTGCGGCGAGCGACTATCAGGCGCAGCTCACCCGGCGCCTCGGTTCGAGGCGCAGCAATCTCATCGCCGGGACAATCCGCTTGTATCGTTACGATGTCGTGCTGAGCCGTCTCGATGCGGAAGCGATGTCGAAGCTTGAGGCGCTCTGCGCTTCCATCGCCGCCGGCAATCTGCCCTTGCCCGAACAGTGCCGGATCGTGACTGAGGAAGCCTGGAAATTGAGCCAGTTCGCAGGCCCGGCAATCATCACGGGGTTTGGCTCGATCCCGTATCTGGCAACGAACCTTTCAGATACGCCAATAGCAGCGAGACTGAGGGCAATCGCCTCCGACATAGCAGCCGGATCGAGTGTCCGTTACGGCAGCGCAGTCAGCTGCACGGAGTACTTCGCCGGGATTTCGGACATGAGTTTCTTTGGCGAGGCCGCCGCGTCCGGGTTCGAGGTGGTCGGCAGGAACACGCCAATGTGGAAGGAAGGCGTCCGTTGGCCGAAGGCGCACGGGCTTGCGAATGTACCGACCATCAACATTGGCCCATGGGGTCGAGATTACCACACGCCGCTGGAACGTTTGCACACAGGCTATGCCTTTGATGTTCTGCCACGGCTCATCAGGGATGTCTGCGAGGCGCTCCTCGGCTCCATCAACCAGTGATGTGGTATGAGCGCGGGTGCAAAGGCAGACGGGCACGATTTCTACACATGTGCAACCTGCTGTCAGAAAGTAGACATGCGCAATTTCCGCAGCTGAGGTGGCACGAAAAGCCGCAACCATGAACCGCTGGAGTGAGACGCTGGCGCGACGATCATCAAGTTCCGCCGAAAGGCAGAGCCCGCCGCTCCATTCACGGCAGCGACGGGCCGACCGGGCTCTGGTCCCGGTCATGCAGCGCTACCCAGGGAAGGGACGCTGCAATCGTCCAGAACTTGCTGCTGATCGCGCGGTTCCAAGCGTACTGAAAAAGGCGCACCGGCCGAGGCTTGGCCCGCCCATCCCGAAGCTCCAGCGCTCAATCCTAGCCCACCTGAAAATGTCTTGGAACCTCGGAGGGCGGACGACGTTGCGCCTTTTTCGAACAAAGGAGGTCGTCATGGACTGGAACCGCGTCGAAGGAAACTGGAAGCAGGTGAAGGGTAAGGTCAAGGAACAGTGGGGGAAACTCACTGACGATGATCTTGATCGCATCGCCGGTAAGCGCGATCAGCTCGAAGGCAGAATTCAGGAGCGTTACGGCATCGAAAAAGACCGCGCACGCCGCGATATCGATGACTGGTATAGCAGGCAAGGTTGGTAGGAACGCAACGAACAAGGCCCCCGGCCCCCCGGCGCCGGGGGCCTTCCTTGCGGCGTCAACCAGCCATGGAGCCTAGCTTTCAGGCAATCATCGATGGCATGCTGGAGGTAGGGGACCCGGGTGGGACATTGCGGGCGCTGAAGCCGCTCATTGCGGCCGATAATATGACACAGAGCGAGAATGCCAAGACTGAGTCCTAGCTCGCGATCGCGCGTGCCATGATACGCGCCAGCAAGCCGGTTTAGGCTGCAGGCTACGGTTTGCTGACCCAGCTTCATCGACGTCCGCGTCCATCTGATCGCCGACCGGCGCGGCCTTGCCGACATGCGATGCCGATCAAGCTGGCGCTGGCTCGCGCCAGCGCTTGCGCCGCGCAAGACTTACGCTTCCCTTGAGTTTTTGGCCGGCGCTGTTTCATTCAGCCTATCCTGACTTCGTCTCTGGGGCGATGCACGGCGTTTGGAAAGGCCCGCAACGAAAATGACCTCCACCCATGACGCTTGAGAAGCGCAATAGTTGCACCGGGTGCCCGCCAAACATGAGCGCGCATCTCGCGCCCGGCGCGGCGTCTATAGCGCACGGGCGAGACGGGAACTTCGTCCCGACAATCCCCTTGCGGGCACGGAAATGTGGTCGTGCAATTGCGTAAATTAACCCCAACCAACGAGCCCAAATCCTCGGGACGTCGCGCGGCCCGCTATCGCTGTCCGGGACAGCGTGGCCCGCGCCTCTAGGTCGGTCCGGCCGGACTGGTTATTGCCGTCCTCTGACCGCCTATCCGGGCCTTCGCCAGTGCCAGAAGATTTGGGTTGCCCTCCCCACGCTCCCCTGTTCTTGATGCTCTCCCCTCTCTGTAAAGCATCCGAGAACGAGCGCAGCGCCATGCGGGGTGCGATGGCTGAGGGTTCTTAAGCCCGGATCGATGGATCGAAAACCTCTGTGGCGCATTTAAGCTTCGGCTAATAATGGCCTCAGGAGAGAACCAATGAAGAAGACGCTGCTCATTTTGACTCTGCTCATTCCGCTCGCGGCATGCTCTCGCACCGAACAAGGCGCTGCTGTCGGTGGCTTGGGTGGCGCAGCTGTAGGCGCGGCAGTGGCCGGCGACCCGGTGAAGGGGGCGGTYGTTGGCGGCGCRGTTGGWGCRMTAGCCGGRGCGGTCATCGGKCACGCCAGCGAAGCCGGCCAGTGCAGATATCAAGATCGGCACGGTCGAGTTTATATTGCGCAGTGCCCGGACGGCTACTGATCTCAAGGCGCGTGGTCTTGTCAGATCACGCGCCTTCTCGGGGTAGGACAAGTGAATGCCACATAAGATCAAGACAATGGGTTTCTGGTTTGCCGTTGTCATCGCTGCCGCGATAAACGTCGAACTTAGAACTGCGGTCTCGGCCGCGCCGGTGGAAGCAAAGACGGTTGCTGATCACTTCTCATCGATGAAGTCCATGTCCGGGGACTTCGTCCAGTCGGGTCCAAGAGCGGAAACGACCAGCGGCAGATTTTTCCTCCAACGGCCGGGCAAAATCCGGTTCATCTATGCTGGCCAATCGGGGATCAGTGTCATCGCAGACGGAACATCCGTGGTGCTCTATAACAAGAAGCTCAAGACTTCGCGGCTCTATGCCCTTTCGAAGACGCCGCTCAAGCTGCTGCTCGACAACCAGGTCGACTTCTCTGGCCGTCGCCTCAAAAGCATCAGGGACGATGGTGCACAGGTAATCATCAAGCTGGCTGACAAGTCGGCCTTCGGCAATTCCAACATCACCATGGTGTTTGACAGGAAATCTCTAGATCTRCGCAGATGGAGCMTCACCGACGARAGRGGCCTTACCACGACRGTCACMATATCCAACGYSAMGMAGGGCGTTCGSGCTCCYGCGGGYACCTTCACWATCGACTATGCGGCAAACCGTGAATTCAACACCCCAACGAAATAATCGGCACGCGAGCCGGCCTTCGAAGGACAAGCGCGATGACCATGCGCTACTGGGAGTCTACGCCGCTCTAGCATCGGATGGTTTTGTGTCCGCCTAGCGCGTGCATAGGCAGGGCATGCTACCGAACTGGTCACCTGCACGGCGACAACTGCCTCGAATGCGACTTCACGATTGACCGCCCGCCTGGCAATATTGGTGGTACGACGGTTAGGGACGTGCAGACCAATAAACCGACGGGTGTAATCCCGTCGGATTGGTCCTATACCACGCCCTTTATCGCCTATCGTCTGACGCCAAAAAAACTCAAGACCGCAAGGACGACAACGACGAGTCCGACAATGTAAATAATGCTGTTCATGTCCATCCGAATTTGCGGTCAAAGCACATTGCAGCTCTCGAGTATTTGGCGCCGCAGCAATTCCGGTAACCCTCGCGCTGTAATGAACACTTAGAACCTCCTAATGTTCCACCGGGATGATCGGTAGGATACGGCGATCACGCGTCAGGCAATCTCCAGACGTTCAAGCCTCTTCATCGTCGCGGTAGCTCGCCATCATCGCTCCCTCCCACCAGCGCCCCTCGGGGTCTTCGCGATAATTGGTAAGGATGGTCGCGACTTGTGAAGTCGCCGCGAGCACGGCGCGGAGGCAAGGGCGGGTGCCCGATATGAGGCGCGCTGACCTGCATCGGATCGTGATTATCTTTCAATCCGCGTCTTGACCCGCGAGTGCGCAAGGCAAGCCGCAGCGCTCTGGCGAGGTTTTCTTGCCCTCCGGCCCATGGCAAGTCGATGACGACTCCAAATACTTTTTCGACCGCTTTGAGGGGGGAATAGCGGTCCATCGTAAGCTGGACGCGGTTGGCAAGACGGTCGACGCTGTCCATCGACGCTGGCACGATACGGTTTCGCAGGCGTCGGTCGTCCCAGATCAGTAGATGTCAGTTATCCCTTTCGGCTTGGAAACGCCGAAGACCGAGCAGCAGAGCGGTCATCGTTGCGCTCGCGCACGCCACCGCCAAAAGCGTGATCACGCCTGCGGAGGGGGAAATTTGCTCTGATGGAATTGAAAAATGTTCTGCAGGCAAAGGACTATCAGCCAGCGCTTCCAAATCCGACCTGCTGCCGTGTCGAATGGAATAGGCGCGGGTGAACTCGGCGCCGAGGAGAAAAATTTCCGATGAGTAGTAAACCCATAGGAGGATGACGAGCAGCCCACCGGCAGCCCCATATGAGGAGGCGATCGCGCTGGTGCCTATATACCAGCCGATAAGCGACTTCCCGAGCGTAAACAGTGCAGCGGTCATAACAGCCCCGATCCCCACATCGCGCCATTCGAGTGTTCGATCGGGTAAAATCTTGTAGATTGCCGCGAACATCACTGAGATCAGGACAAACGAAACGACTGCGTTGATCGCTCCGAGGACGATTGTGCCAAACGGCAGCTGAGCGTTGATGATGTTTCCCAACGCCGAAATCGCTGCGCTAGCGACCAGAGACACGAGCAACATGAAACCGAGGGCAGCGACCAAACCCAGACTTGCGGCACGCGCCCGCACCAGACGCGACAACGAACTTCCCTGAGGTTCGACCTTCCATATCGTGTTCAGCGATTGCTGCATTTCGCCAAAAACCCCCGACGCGGCCACCAACAAAGTGATTACTCCGATAACTGCGGCCCAGGTTCCGGATAATTTACTCGAGGCACTCTGCAGGGCGGTCTGTAGGAGATCGGCACTTTCTGGCCCCATCAGTCCGGAAATCTGAGCAGACAAGGCCAATTGTGCAGCATCCCGACCGAAAACGAGACCAGCAATGGCGACCACGATCAGCAAAATTGGAGCCAGGGAGGTGGTGGCGTAAAAAGCCATCGCCGCGCCATGGCTAAGAGCATTGTCGTTGACAAACCCGACTGCGCTCTCTTTGACCAACTCCCATATATTTGTGATCAAGGATCGCATTTTAAGTCAGTCGCCTCCGATCAAGTTCAATTGAAATGCGCCATAACTTCCGATGTTCCAGCCGAGTGGCGCCCCTCTGCTGATTTGCGAGCCGGGTCGGAACTCTTCAGTGAAGACACTCAGCCTTCAGGCTAGTCTAGGCAGCGGGCAGGTTGCCCGGATGGCGACCACGAACGGCACTGGCATGTCGCCCAAGAAGAGATTGATTGCGAGGCTGCCCTTCCGACACATCAGACGGCGCATTTCGGGAACGCACGAGGTTGCGCTTTCCGGCGTCCTGACCGTGGAGGCACTCGCGATGCCTACAGGGATAGCCCCGGGCAGACGGCTCCGGATCTGATTGATCGACTGGGCAACGACCGCGCCGCGATCGAATTAACAGCGCGGAGTAGTCGGGAACTTGAATATCAGCAAGTAGGAAATCCGCGCCGCTCGCTGCCAAYCGGGATTCCTATCCGCTAACCTATCCTGATCTTTTGAGGCTCTGYATTGGCAAGAGCGAGGAAAATGCTGTCGAGCAGATCCTTGTCGCGGAACGGCTTGGCGAGCAGCGGCACGTCCGTTGGCCGATCGGCGATCTCTTCCGCATCGGCATAGCCCGTGATCATAACCGCAGGCCAATCGGAACGCAGCGTGCGCGCGAAACGGATGACGTCCACCCCTGATACAAGTGGCATGGCAAAGTCGGTAACGATCACGTCGAAATTGTCGGGAGCGCGTTCGATCATCGCCAGCGCCTCCGCCCCTCCCCCCGCGCAAGTCACCTCGAAACCGCGTTGGCGTAGCGACTCGGCCGTAAGTTGCCGCAAGATGTTGCTGTCATCGATCAAAAGAATCGACGGTCGATCCGTGCGGGCGTCTAGAAG
>NZ_JBFUGJ010000222.1:0-10216 GCF_056402975.1 Mesorhizobium sp. P3_A9
GTCCGGCGGCCAGCGCCAGCGCGTGGCGATCGGGCGGGCCCTGGTGCGCGATGTCGACGTTTTCCTGTTCGATGAGCCGCTGTCTAACCTCGACGCCAAATTGCGCTCGGAACTGCGTGTCGAGATCAAGCTCTTGCACCGCAAATTGCAGAACACCATGATCTACGTCACCCACGACCAGATCGAGGCCATGACGCTTGCCGACCGCATCGCGGTGATGAAGGGCGGCGTCATCCAGCAGCTCGACGCGCCGCAAACCATCTACAACCGCCCGGTCAACCGTTTCGTCGCTGGTTTCCTTGGCTCGCCGGCGATGAATTTCCTCGACGGCAAGCTGGAGAAAGACAAGGGCGACTGGCATTTTGTTGTCGAGGATGTGCGCATTCCGCTCGCGACTTACGCCTTCGAGAAGGAGCCCGTGCCGGGGCCAGCCGTATTCGGCATGCGCCCCGAGCACGTCGCCTTCAACAGCGGCGCCGGCTGGCCGTTTACGGCTGACGCAAATGTCGAAGTCGTCGAACCGATGGGCTCCGATACGCTAGTCTGGCTGAAGCTCGGCAAGCAGAATTTCACCGTCCGGGTGACATCGGAGCGAACGCCGAAAAATGCCGACGCGGTAAGCATCGGCTTCGACCCGATGCGGGCCTCGCTCTTCGATGCCCAAACCGGCAGCCGCCTCTAATCTCTCCCAAGAACCATCCCCCAAGCCCCACCATCCCAAGCAGAACGGACAAAGACGATGAACTGGTCATTCCAACTTTACAGCGCCCGCAATTTCCTGCCCTGGACCGGCGTGCTGGAGACACTCGGCAAGCTTGGCTACACGCAAGTCGARGGCTTCGGCGGCGTCTATGACGACCCCAAGGCSTTCCGCGCCGAACTCGACAAGAACGGSCTYKCCATGCCGACCGGGCATTTTTCCATCGACGCGCTGGAGAAGGATTTCGACGGCGTGCGCAGAACAGCCGAGGGGCTCGACATCAAGCTCCTGATTTGCCCCTATCTCCTGGCAGAGCAAAGGCCGTCCGACGCGGCCGGCTGGCGCGGCTTTGGCGAGCGTCTGGCCAAGGTCGGCGAGGTGGCCTCGAAGGCCGGCTACGGCTTTGCCTGGCACAACCATGATTTCGAGTTCAAGGCACTCGCCGACGGCTCGGTGCCGCAGGATCACATCCTGTCTTCCGCCCCCGGTGTTGGCTGGGAGATGGACCTCGCCTGGGTGGTGCGCGGTGGCGCCGATCCGCTGCCCTGGATCGAAAAGCACGGCAAGCGCATCGTCGCCGTACATGTGAAGGACATTGCAAAGCCGGGCGAAGGACTGGATGAAGATGGCTGGTCGGATGTCGGCCACGGCACGATCGACTGGGCCGGCCTGATCAAACTGTTGCGGGCCAAGAGCGCGGCAAAGTACTTTGTCATGGAACAGGACAACCCCAACGACATCGAGCGCTTCGCCCGCCGCTCGATCGCATCCGTCAAGGCTTACTAGGAACAATCATCATGGCAAAGAAATTGGGTATTGGCGTCATCGGCTGCGGCAACATCTCGAAAGCATATTTTTCGCTGGCGCCGCTGTTTCGCGGCATCGAGATGCGTGCCTGCGCCRACATCAACATGGACGCGGCCAGGGCGCGGGCGAAGGAGTTCAAGCTGCGCGCCGAAACCGTCGAGGATCTGCTCAAGGCCGACGACATTGACATCATCGTCAATCTGACGATACCGGCGGTGCATTACGAGGTGTCGRAACGCGTGCTCGACGCCGGCAAGCACGTCTATTCGGAAAAGCCGTTCGTGCTTTCGCTCAAGGAGGGCCAGGACCTTAAGGCGCGGGCTGAGAAGAAGGGGCTGCGCATCGGTTCGGCGCCCGACACCTTCCTCGGCGGTGCGCACCAACTGGTGCGCGAGCTGATCGACGAGGGCAAGCTCGGCAAGATCACCAGCGGCACCTGCCATGTCATGGGACACGGTATGGAGCATTGGCACCCCAATCCGGATTTCTTCTTCCAGCCGGGCGCCGGACCGGTGCTCGATATCGGGCCTTACTACATCACCAATCTGATCCAGCTGATCGGGCCGGTGAAGCAGGTGGCGGCCTTCGCGACGACCCCGGCCAAGGAACGGACCATCAGTTCAAAGCCGCGCGCGGGCGAAAAAATTCCGGTCAACACGCCAACCACCATCCACGGCCTGCTGGAGTTCGAGAACGGTGCGGTGGTGACGCTGAACACCAGCTGGGATGTCTGGGCTCACGGCCACGCGCCGATGGAGCTCTATGGCGAGGCAGGCACGGTGTTCGTGCCGGATCCGAACTTCTTCGGCGGCGACGTGCGCTTCACCGAAGAGGGCAAGCCGGTCAAGAAGCTGCCGAAATGGAAGCACCCGCTTGGCGTGCCGAATGAGATGCACGGCCAGGGCATGATGGCGAACTATCGCACGTCAGGTCTCGCCGACATGGCGCTGGCGATCGTCGAGGGGCGGCCGCACCGCTGTTCGATGGAACTGGCGCTGCATGCCGTCGATGTCATGACCGGCCTTCTGCGCTCCGGCGAGACAGGCAAGTTCGTTGCCATGCAGACCACTTGCGAACGGCCGGCCGCCCTTGGCATCAAGGCAGCCAAGGAACTGCTGGCCAAGAAAAAATAGGCCGCAGGGATTATCGATAATTTTTCAAATCTCCCTCTCCCCGTTTCGCCGGGGAGGGGGTAAGGAGAGGGCGAGCATCGATTCAATTGTTCCTTCCGGCGATCCCCGCGCCGCCTGATCCTGAGGATTTCCCATGCCCTACATCGCCGCAGAAAACCGCTACGAAAAAATGATCTACAACCGTTGCGGACGCTCCGGTCTCAAGCTGCCRGCGATCTCGCTCGGCCTGTGGCACAATTTCGGCAATGACACGCCGCACAAGACCAAGCAGGCGATCGCCCGCAAGGCCTTCGATCTCGGCATCACCCATTTCGACCTCGCCAACAATTACGGGCCGCCGCCCGGCTCGGCCGAGACCGCTTTCGGCGAAATCCTGCGCACCGACTTCGCCGGATATCGCGACGAACTGATCATCTCGACCAAGGCCGGTTATGAAATGTGGGCTGGCCCCTATGGCGAATGGGGCGGGCGCAAATACATGCTGGCCAGCCTCGACCAGAGCCTGAAGCGGATGGGGCTCGACTATGTCGACATCTTCTACTCGCACCGMTTCGATCCCGACACGCCGCTGGAAGAAACCATGGGCGCGCTCGACCATGCGGTGCGCTCGGGCAAGGCGCTCTATGCCGGCATCTCGTCCTACAATTCGCAGCGCACCCGCGAGGCCGCCGATATTTTGAAGCAGCTCGGCACGCCCTGCGTCATCCACCAGCCGAGCTATTCGATGCTGAACCGGTGGGTCGAGGAAGACGGCCTGCTCGATACGCTGGAAGGACTCGCCGTCGGCTCGATCGTGTTCTCGCCGCTGGCGCAAGGCATGCTGACCGACAAATATCTCGGCGGCATCCCCGACGGCAGCCGCGCCTCGCAGGGCAAGTCGCTCAAGTCGGCCTTCATCAACGACCGCACCATCGCCAACATCAAGGCGCTCAACGCCATCGCCGGCAAGCGTGGCCAGACGCTGGCGCAGATGGCGCTGGCCTGGGTACTGCGCAGGGGCAAGGTGACGTCGGCGCTGATCGGCGCCAGCCGGCCCGAGCAGGTCGAGGACTGTGTTGGCGCACTGAAGGTGCTTGACTTCAGCGATGCCGAATTGGCCGAGATCGATAGCTACGCGCGTGAATCCGACATCAATCTGTGGGCGGCCTCCGCCGAGCGCAAAGGCCCGCCGAGGAAATAGGGTTGCCGAGGGAATAGCTCCATTTGGCAAGCCGGCAAACAGAAACGGCGGGACATCTCCCGCCGTTTTCACATATGAAAGCAAATGCCGCCTTTCAGGGCGTCTTCGGCTTCTGGGCGGTGCCCAGACCTGCCTTCGGCTTTTCCGGCGCGGGGGCAGCAGTCTTCATCTTCGCCTCGATCCAGCCGCCATAGTTGGCCAGCCGCGTGTAGATGCCATAGGCGTCCTTGTGGCCGCAGGCCGCGCTGCCATCGGCCGGGCCTTCGCCCCAACTGACGACGCCGACCTGGACCGGGCCGTCGGCGCCGGTGATGAACAGCGGGCCGCCGCTGTCGCCATTGCAGGCATCACGTACGCCGCTGGTGGTGCCGGCGCAGATCATGTTGCTGGTCAGCGGGTCGGTCATGTCGGCGGCGATGGCGTTGGCGGCGGCATCGATGCCCTTTTCCGAATAGCGCATGCGATGCGACAGGTCGCCAAGCGCCGCCTTCAAATCATGCGCATAGATGGCCTTGATGCCGCTGTTGCAGGCCTTGTTCGGCTGCAGATCGAGGTCGGCCACCATCAGCGTGGTCGGGAACGTCCCGTCCTGCATCTTGCCCCAGCCGRTGACSGTSGTCTTGCCGGTKTCGGGSGTSGCSTCMTGGGTRAKCTTGATGGTCGGCGCRTCGGYCGKWTCSGCMAGCCGSAGCAGGCCRAGGTCGTTGTCSAGYGTCTGCTCGCTGTAACCYTCGTTGACGATGACCTGCACCACTTTGTGGCGCTTGCCCTCGCTGAGGTCGGTAGCGCCGGTCAGCACGGTGACAGAGTCCGGCGAGATCGGCTTGCCCTTGTCGTTGAGGCAGTGCGCCGCCGTCAGCACCCATTGCGGCGCGATCAGGCTGCCGCCGCAGAATTGTGCATTGGCCTGCGAGGCGGGATTCTCGTCCAGCCTGGCGGTGGTGAGCAGCGCGACCTGGAAAGGATAGGCGCCCTTTTCGGCCTGGTTGCCGCCATAGACCCGGTCGGCGCCGTCGGGGTTTTCCGCCGCCGCCTTGGCCCTGGCGTCGTTCACACGCTGCATCGGCGAGACCGCCGCTTCGGGCCTTGCGGTGCTTTCATCCGCCCGGCCGGTGTTGATTGATACAAAGGCAGCGGCAATGCCAAGCAGCGATGCGGCAGCGATTGGTCCGAACCGATTTGTGATGTGCACCTGAACCCTCCTGAGACAATTCTCCCGCGCAGATCGACGCCGGGCATTGTGCAAGGAGGTGCTGCCGATCCGGCGATCCGCACGCGTGCCGTATCGAAACGGCGCGCGATCGGTCACAAAACCGAAGCCCACTTTTGCTAACCGTGCCCGCGAGTAGAACCCGCACAAAATCCTATAGCCCCCCACGGGCTACGTGGAAGCGATTTGTCATTGCCAATCTAGGATTATTTTAGGCAGTATGTCGCGATAGGGTCTTTTAGCGGGGGCTTAGATTGACCGTGGCAAACAACGAACCGGTGCGTGCGCCGATTGCCTTAACCATTTTTTCGGTACCACCACGATCTCGACAATATTTCTGTATTTTGATCCAGTCCTTGCTGACTTTTGGGAGAGTCTCACCATGCCAAAACTGACAAACGTTATGATTGCCTCCGCATTGCTTTCCACCGCAATGTGGACGGTCCCGGTTTTCGCCGCCGACCCTGGTTCCGCCAGTGCCGGTAATGGCGAAAGCATGCGGGACGTATCTTCAGGCGACTTCAAGGCCGGTCGGGCAAAACCGATCACGACACCGAAGCTTACTGACGAAGACAGCCGCGCCGCGCCGCTCACCGACGAGAAAACGGCTGTGAAATCCTATGGCATCGTTGGACGTTCCGCCGATGGCAAGGTGATCAAGATCGAGCCGAGCGAAGCGCTGCGCGAGCTCATCATCAAGGAACTGAATGCGCCGGCCAATGGAACAGAAGGTGGCCCGCGCAAGACCGAGGATCCCGGGCTCGGCGAAGGCGAAGCCGGCCGCCAGGTTTTCGGCACCGACGATCGCGAGCAGGTCAAGAACACCAAGACCTATCCGTTCTCGGCAATCGGCTATCTCGAAGCCAAGTCGAAGACCGGCTTCGGCAGCTGCTCGGCAACCTTGATCGGCCCGCGCACCGTGCTCACCGCAGCGCACTGCCTCTACAGCCATGAGGACAAGGACTGGTTGTCCGACTATCTGTTCGTGCCGGGCCTCAATGGCAGCACCGCCGATGACGCACCGTTCGGCGCCTTCACTTATGAAAGCGCCTATGTGCTGCAGGGCTTCATCGACAACTACCAGGGCTACTATGGTTCGGTCATCCCGTGGGATCTCGGCATCGTCACGCTGAAGCAGGATGTCGGCACCAACCTCGGCTGGCTGGGCTACGCCAACTATGACGATCTCGGCGACTTCACCGCCAACCTTGTCGGCTATCCCGGCGACAAGCCGATGGGCACGATGTGGAAAGCGAGTTGCGAAGTGAAAGCCGAGAACATCGCCCCGGAATATTTCCAGTATGACTGCGATACGTTCCCGGGGTCGAGCGGCAGCTCGGTCTATGCCTACGACAACAACTCCAAGCAGCGCATCATCACCGGCGTGAACGTGGCGGAAAGCCCCGACGCGAACACCGCCGTGCGCCTGAACGCGGCCAACATCCAGTGGATCAACAGCCTGTACAAATAATCCGGGCTGGGTTCGCAGAGAACGCAAGGGCGGCGGGTCAATCCCGCCGCCTTTTTCGTGCCGATCCTTGCGCTTGCACGAGGCAGGCACCGCGACTACGCTTGGCTTGCCAAGGGGTTGGCATCCAAAGGGGTTTTGGGGATGGCGCGGGCAAGGGCAGTGTTCGGGATGGCGGCCGCATCGATGCTGGCCACGCTGATGCTTTCACCGGCTTTCGCCGATCCCGCCCCTGTCGGTGGCGCCTGGGCGGAGCGCGTGCAGATCCTCTATCAGGCCGACACGCGCTCGGTGCTGCGCCGGACCGTGCGTGTCTGGGACTTCCATCCGGAAAAGAACCTCGACTTCGTCTGGGAGCCGGCGGCAGGCCAGTCGCCGGATAAGACCATCGCCGAGGACGGTACCATCAACGGCAAGGGCAGGCTGGTGTGGCGGGTGCGCGGCTCGGCGAGCTATGATCCGAAGACCGTCTACTCCAGCTATTTCGGCGATGTCAGGAACGGCCGGCCCAACGGGCAAGGCCGGCTTGAGCTGCGCTCGGGCGAGTTCTTTGATGGGTATTGGCTTGGCGGAGCACTCAACGGGAAAGGCATCCATGTCGATGCCGACGGCAATCGCTATGAAGGGCAATTTGTCGACGGCATCCCGAATGGCGAGGGTCGGCTGCTGTCGAAGACAGGCGAGATCTTTGCCGGCTCCTTTGTCGATGGCCTGAAAAATGGCAAGGGTCAGACCCAACTCGCCGGCGGTACGGTCTATGAATCGCAATGGGTGATGGGCAAGGAGGTCGGCGGCTCACGCCCGGACGTTCTGGCCGATGCCAGGGTCGGCGGCCTGCTCAAGGCGCAGGCCGGCGGCGGCGATGCCGACAAGGTCGAGATCGGCGTCGTGGTCGATCAACGCATGACCCAGCAGTCCGACATGCAGTACCAGCATCTGGTGCGTGATGAGGACATCGCGATCTATCCCCAGGATGAGTCCTACAACGACGCTTGGAACGGCACCGGAAAAGTCACCACCGGCAATGTCTATGAAGGCAAGGACTGGGAGGACACGCCGGCCTTTGCCGAGGTCGACCTGAAGACGACGGACGAGTCCAGGGTCAAGCTCAACAGCCTCGAAATGAAGGTAGCTGCCAGCGACGCCTACCGCAAGCCGATGCTGTCGATCTCCGAGCATTTCGGCTGCATCGGCTTTCGGCCGGATTTCACGATCATCAACAATGGCTGGGGCGACGCCAAGGATATGAAGATGTCGATCCAGTTCACCACGGTGGACGAGGAAGGCAACCCGACCGGCCAGCCAAGCCGCATGTTCACCAAGGACATAGGCGGTTTCGGCGAGGGCGTCGATGTGTCGATCAAGAGCGTGCTCGACGAGGCCGGCGTCGATACGGCGAGCCTGGAAACGGGGCGTTTTCCCTGTCCGTCGGTCGACAGTCTCAATGTCTGCCGCAGCCAGCTCACCAACAAGATCAAGTTCGGCGAGGTCGSCGACTATCTCGGCAATTTCAACCAGGCGATGACGCTGAATGCGATCGGCAAGTTCGATTATTCCTGGGCCGACGATCAGGGCAATGTCTACCAGCAGAGCGAGCCCTTCCGCACCCAGATGACCATGGCGGTCTTCGAGGTTCCCGAATCGATGGCCGAATGCGGCGATGGYGGYGGCGGCASSCCGGAAGCGATGCGCTACCAGAACATCGAATTCCCGATCGGCAAGCACGACTACACTATTCCCATGCCGGTGCGCGGCAACAAGAACGTCAGCGCCTATACGGCACGGCTGAAAATGTGGTCGGCGATGTCGTCGATCCACAGTTTCAGCATCGCCGCCCATTTTGCCGACGGCAGCGTGCGCGAGAGCAAGCCGGTGACCTTCTTCTATTTCCGGCCGAAGCCGTCGCTGTTCGAGACCAAGACCGAGCCGGCGGCCTGTTATCTGCCGCGCAGCATGGCCGGCTGTGGGTAGCTATTTACGACCCATTTCGAAATAGTTGGGCAGCGGGATGAGCCTGGTGAAGATCGTGCCCTGGGCGAAGACGCGCAGTTCCAGCATCGATCCGGATGAGCGTTGCGCGCTCTGGTCGAAGAGGAAATTGCCGAGCGAATAGACTTCCGCCACATCGCCGCCGGCAAGCGGGACGATGCCCTCGCTCGACACATGCGGATGGCCGCCGACAATGGCCGAGACACCGCGCAGCCGCATCTCGTCGGCAAGCATCTCTTCGCGCGGCGACGGTTCGGTCTTGTACTCGCGGCCCCAATGGACGAAGGCGACGACCGGCCGTTGCGCGTTTTCATGTAGCAGCCGGTCGAGCAGAGCAGGGGTCAACAGGTCGGTGTTCTTCGAACCGTTGGTGTCGATGTCGGTCAGGCCGACAAGGTCGAGATCGGCAAGCGCCAGCGTCTCGCCCTGGCCGAAATGCGCGATGCCTGCCTCGTCCAGCGCGCGCAGCGTCTCGGCATAGCCGGACGGGCCGAGATCATAGGCATGATTGTTGGCGAGGCTGACGCCGGCGACGTGCAGCCGCTTCAGCATGTTGGCAGCGAGGTCTTCCGGCATGGCCAGCGTCATGTCGTCGATCGCTTCCGGCACATTGGGCAGGATGACGCCTTCGAGATTGACGATCAGCGGCCGCGATCCGGTCAGCGCCAGGATGCTGTCGACGATCTTGTCGGCAACGCCGTCGCGGACCAGGATTTTCTTCATGGCGCGGCCGAAATTCACGTCGCCGGCGAGATAGTAGATCCTGTCCTTGGGACGCGCGGGGTTGTTGAAGCCTGGGCCGAAGGCGCCGAACAGCGCCACGACATAGCTGGTGGTCCGCTCGACATAGTCGSTCGTGTGTTCCTGCGAATTCTCGTTGGCGAYGACCARTGGCYSGGCGCCAAACAGYKCSCGCTGCAGCYTGGTCTGGATRTAGAGCGCGCCGACSGAATCRGCGTGATCGGGCTGGCGCAGGGCCGCTATGCCGTCGAGCGATCCAGCGGCCAGCATGTTCAGCGACTGCTGGTCGAAACGTATGGAGTCATGCTGCGGCAGGTAGTGCGAGAAGTCGGTGGATTCGACGATCAGCGTGTCCTGGTCGACGATCGGTTTGAGCGCCTCGGCCAGCCTGTCCCAGTCGCCGCGCTTAGCCTTGACCGACATCGCCACCGGCACGATTTTCGCCTCGGGGAAATAGTGGTGCAGGAACGGCAACATGGCACGCACGCCATGCTCCTTGTCGAACAGGCAGGATTCTTCAACCATGTCGCTGTGTGCCTCCAGCAGGCGCACGGCATCGGTGTCGGCTGCAACCGGGCCAAGCACTGTGTCGAAGCCGCGCACCGTGGTCGCATAGAGCTTGTGCGTCTTGTGGAAATGGTCCGGCGACAGGATGACGATGCGCTTGTAACGGAAGCCGGACGCCGCGCGGAAGCCGAGCGCCACGAGGTCGGCGGCCAGGAGATGATGCGGCACGGTGATGCCGGTCAGCCGCTGGTTGGAAGGCTGGACATCGGCGACGCTGGCGATGGCATTCTTGAACAGCGTGGCGTCGTCGTAGAAGGGCGGGAAGTTCTCGGCGCCGGGTGGGCAGACGACAGGGGCGGCGAAGGTGGGGAGGGGAAGAAAGATGACAAGCGTGATTATAGAAATCATTAGGATGGTCCGCGCCCAGGCACCCCCCTCTGTCCTGCCGGACATCTCCCCCGCAAGGGGGGAGATCAGATGT
>NZ_JBFUGJ010000223.1:0-10193 GCF_056402975.1 Mesorhizobium sp. P3_A9
GACGAGCACCGTGCAAGCGCCGCAATCGCCCTCGGCGCAGCCTTCCTTGGTGCCGCGCAGCGAACGGTCTAGCCGCAGCCAGTCGAGCAAGGTCGCGTCGGGCGCCACCGACGACAACGCAACATCCCTGCCATTGAGGATAAAGCGGATCTCGTTGCGGATGGAAATCTTGGCCATGCCTCAGCTCCCCCTGTAGGTCGAATAGCCATAGGGCGAGATCAGCAATGGTACATGATAGTGCACCGCCTCCGCCATGCCGAAGCGGATCGGCACGCTGTCGAGGAAGGCCGGCTCGGGCAGCTTTGTGCCCTGGCCGCGCAGATAATCGCCGGCCGCGAACACCAGCTCGTATTCGCCGGTGCGGAATTCCGCTCCGGCGAGCAGTGGTGCGTCGCACCGGCCGTCGGCATTGGTGACGACGGTCTTCAGATGTGTCCGCGCGTCGCCCTCGAGGTGATAAAGCACGATCGACAACCCAGCCGCCGGCTTGCCGGTCGCCGTGTCCAGCACGTGGGTCGTCAGGCGCCCGCCATCGGCTTTCGACGTTTCTGCCATTGGCCGCCTCCCATCCAGGTACATCAGAACAATAGTGATGAATTGTGCGCCAATTAAAGGCGATGCATAAGTCCCGGTCGAGCGGAGTGCGACAAAAACACTTTCAAAAATTTTCGGGGGAATGCGAGAAGCACCCTTTCGATATCCTGATCATAGTTCGGGCGATGCCCGGCCGGAGGGACAATGCGTTACATCAGAGACATGCGCGGCTATGGAGCCAACCCGCCGGACCCGAAATGGCCTGGCGGTGCGCATGTCGCGGTGCAGTTCGTCGTCAATTACGAAGAGGGCGGCGAGAACTGCGTCCTTCACGGCGACAAGGCGTCTGAAGCCTTCCTGTCTGAAATCGTCGGCGCGGCACCCTGGGTGGGTCAGCGCCACTGGAACATGGAATCGATCTACGAGTATGGCGCGCGGGCCGGCTTCTGGCGGCTGCTGCACCTGTTCAGCGAGGCCGAGGTGCCGGTGACCTGCTACGGCGTTGCTACTGCGCTGGCACGTTCACCCGACCAGGTTGCGGCCATGCAGGATGCCGGCTGGGAAATCGCCTCGCACGGGCTGCGGTGGATCGATTACCGCGACCATGCGCCGGAAGATGAACGTCGTGACCTCGAAGCGGCGATCAAGCTGCATTACGAGGTGACCGGTCAGCGCCCCAACGGCTGGTATACGGGCCGCACATCGGTCAACACSGTGCGGCTGGTCGCCGAAGAAGGCGGCTTCGACTACGTCTCSGACACCTATGACGACGAACTGCCCTACTGGTTCGAGCACAGCGGCGGCACGCAGCTCATCATCCCCTATACGCTCGACGCCAACGACATGCGCTTCGCCACGCCGCAGGGCTTCAATTCGGGCGACCAGTTCTTTGCCTATCTCAAGGACAGTTTCGACACGCTCTATGCCGAGGGCCAGGCAGGGCGGCCGCGCATGATGAATATCGGCCTGCATTGCCGGCTCGTCGGACGGCCGGGCCGAGTGGCGGCGCTGAAGCGCTTCGTCGACTATGTCAGATCGCACGACAAGGTCTGGCTGGCGCGGCGCATCGACATAGCCAAGCACTGGCAGGAGAACCATCCCTACAGACCGGCGGCACTGCGCCCGTCGAAGATGGAATTCGAAACCTTCGTCCACACTTTCGGCGGCGTGTTCGAGCATTCGCCCTGGATTGCCGAGCGGGCCTACGAGCTGGAACTCGGTCCGGCACACGATACGGCAGGCGGCCTGCACAATGCGCTTTGCCGCATTTTCCGCGCCGCCAGCGAGACCGAGCGGCTGGGCGTGCTCAACGCCCATCCCGACCTCGCCGGCAAGCTGGCCAAGGCCAGGCGGCTGACGGCGGAATCGACCCGGGAACAGGCCTCCGCCGGCCTTGACGCGCTGACCGACAAGGAACGCGAACTGTTCTCCAAGCTCAACGCCGCCTACGTCACCACCTTCGGCTTCCCCTTCATCATCGCGGTGAAGGGCAAGACGAAGGAGGAAATCCTCGCCGAATTCGAGGCGCGCATCGGCAACAGCCGCGGCATCGAATTCGAGACCGCCTGCAAACAGGTCGAGCGCATCGCGCTGCTTCGCCTCAAAGACATGCTACCGCAATAGGTTTGAACCCATGGATACGATCAGGATGCCCGAGCGAACCTATTATGCGCCGCATGGCGGCCATTCCGGCCAGAGCGAGCTGTTGACCGGACGCGCCGTCTTCACCGAGGCCTATGCCGTCATCCCCAGAGGCGTGATGCAGGACATCGTCACCAGCGCCTTGCCGTTCTGGGACAAGACCCGCGTCTGGATCCTGTCGCGACCGCTGTCCGGTTTTGCCGAGACCTTCTCGCAATACATCGTCGAGGTCGCGCCCGGCGGCGGCAGCGAGCGGCCGGAGCCCGATGCCGGCGCCGAGGGCGCCCTTTTCGTGGTCGAGGGCGAACTGACGGTTCTGCTCGCCGGCAAGAAGCATGTCTTGCGGCCGGGCGGCTTTGCCTTCCTGCCGCCGTCCAGCGGCTGGACCGTTCGCAACGAAAGCAAGGCCGCAGTCCACTTCCATTGGATTCGCAAGGCTTATGAGGCGGTCGACGGTCTCGACACGCCTGAAGCCTTCTTCACCAACGAGCAGGACATCGCGCCGACGCCGATGCCAGGCACCGAAGGCCGCTGGGCAACGACGCGGTTCGTCGATCCCGCCGATTTGCGCCACGACATGCACATGACCATCGTCACGCTCGAACCGGGCGCCGTCATTCCCTTCGCCGAGACCCATGTSATGGARCACGGGCTCTATGTGCTGGAGGGCAAGGGGGTCTAYCGSCTCAACCAGGACTGGGTCGAGGTCGAGGCCGGCGACTATATGTGGCTGCGCGCCTTCTGCCCGCAGGCCTGCTATGCCGGCGGCCCSGGCAAATTCCGCTATCTGCTCTACAAGGACGTCAACCGGCACGCCAAGCTTGGCGGGGTGGGCATTGGCGGTCGCGCGCGGTGACCCGCATCGTCGCGCAACCGCTGACCCGTGAGGCCTTTGCCCCCTTCGGCGATGTCATCGACATGGGCGGCGACAACCACTACCCGATCAATGGCGGGCGCGCCGAACGCTACCACGATCTCGCCACCGCCGAGGCCGCAGGGCCGAACGGCCGCGTGCTGATCTCGATGGTGCGCGGCACGCCTTACGAACTGCCGCTGAAACTGACCATGGTCGAGCGTCACCCCTTCGGCAGCCAGGCTTTCATCCCGCTGTCGCCGCGCCCATTCCTGGTCGTCGTCTGCCATGACGGCAAGGAGGGGCCGGGCGAGCCGCATGCGTTCATCACCGCGCCCGGACAAGGCATCAATTATTCCCGCAATCTCTGGCACGGCGTGCTGACGCCGCTCGGCGAGGCTCAGGATTTCCTGATCGTCGACCGTGGCGGAGACGGCTCCAACCTCGAAGAATTCCACTTCTCGCACGCCTACGAGATCCATCTTCCCTAAAGAGTTCCCTTTCCAATGACCGACATTTCTCTGATCGACCGCCTGCTCGACGTCATCGAGCACGACATCGTGCCGAAGACGGCGGACGGCGTCACCCACGGCAACAAGCTGTTCGGCGCCGCGATCCTGCGCAAGGACGATCGCTCGCTGGTGCTGGCCGAGACCAACAACGAAATCGAGAACCCGCTCTGGCACGGCGAAGTGCACTGCCTGAAGCGTTTTTACGAAATGCCGAAAGCCGAACGTGTCGACACCAAGGACGCCATCTTCATCGCCACGCACGAGCCGTGCTCGCTCTGCCTGTCGGCGATCACCTGGACCGGCTTCGACAATTTCTACTATCTGTTCAGCCATGAGGATTCGCGCGACAGTTTCGCCATCCCGCACGATCTGAAAATCCTGAAAGAGGTCTTCACCCTCGATCCCGGCGGCTACAATGCCGAGAATGCCTATTGGAAGAGCTTTTCCATCCGCCGACTGGTGCGAGCACTGCCCGAGGCCGACCGTCAGCGGCTGGAGACGCGTATCGGCAAGATCTCGGCCCGTTACGACGAATTGTCCGGCGCCTACCAGGCGAGCAAGGCCGAGAACGACATTCCGCTGAACTGAGGGGATGAAGCGGTAGCGGCACAGCTCGCATAATTCGCTGCTCCAGTCGCGAATGGCGATTGAAAGTTGCCGCGCAGCGGGGCGTTATGCCTGCCATGAAAACCGTCACAGAATTTCCCCGCAAGGTCATCGAATTCCCCGATATGGGCATCGTCATGCCGGAYGGMTGCCGGCTGTCGGCGCGGGTGTGGATGCCKGAGGATGCCGGCGACGATCCGGTGCCKGYSRTCCTCGAGCACCTGCCCTATCGCAAGCGTGACGGCACCATCTTTCGCGACCAGCTGACCCATCCCTATTTCGCCGGGCACGGCTACGCCTCGATCCGCGTCGACATGCGCGGCAATGGCGATTCCGAAGGGCTGATGGACGACGAATATTCCGAGCAGGAACTGCAAGACGCCTGCGATGTCATCGCCTGGGCAGCTAACCAGCCCTGGTGCAACGGCAATGTCGGTATGATGGGCATTTCCTGGGGCGGCTTCAACTGCCTGCAGGTGGCGGCCAAGCAGCCGCCGGCGCTGAAGGCGGTGATCAGCCTGTGCTCGACCGTCGACCGCTATGCCGACGACATCCACTACAAGGGTGGCTGCCTGCTGATCGAGAATTTCGGCTGGGCATCGACGATGCTGTCCTATTCGTCGCGGCCGCCGGATCCGCTGATCGCCGGCGACAACCGCTGGCGTGATCTGTGGCTGACGCGGCTGGAGAACCAGTCCTTCCTTTTGCCGCTCTGGCTCAGCCACCAGCACCGCGACGCCTACTGGAAACGCGGTTCGATCTGCGAGGATTTTTCCGCCGTCAAGGCGGCCGTGCTGTCGATCGGCGGCTGGCATGACGGCTACCGCAACACGATCTCGCACCTCGTCACCAACATCGAGGCGCCGGTGAAGGGCATTGTCGGCCCCTGGATCCACAAATACCCACATTATGCCGGGCCTCAGCCGGCCATCGGCTTCCTGCAGGAGGCGCTACGCTGGTGGGACCGCTGGCTGAAGGGCACCGAGACCGGCGTCGAGGACGATCCGGCATACCGCGCCTATGTGATGGACAGCGTGCGTCCGGCCCGCTGGCACCCGGAGCGGCCGGGCCGCTGGGTGGCGGAGCAACAATGGCCGTCGCCCGCCATCAAGGTCCAGACGATCGATCTGCTGCCCAAGGGGAGCAAACCGGCCATCGTCGCCTCGCCGCAGACCTGCGGCCTTGCCGGCGGCGAGTATTTTCCGTTCACCTTCGGTCCGGAACTGCCCGGCGACCAGCGTCCCGATGATGCGCTGTCGGTCTGTTTCGACCAGCCGGAGCTCGCCGAGGCGATAGACATTGTCGGCGCGCCGGAAGTTCAGGTCACGCTGTCCTCCGATCGCCCGCAGGCCAACATCGCGGTGCGCCTGTGCGAAGTGCATCCCGACGGCGCTTCGGAGCTGATCTCCTATGGCGTGCTCAACCTGACGCATCGCGACTCGCACGAATTCCCGCGGGCGCTGGTGCCTGATGAAACCGTATCGGCGCGCGTGGTGCTCGATCAATGCGCCTACCGCGTGCCGGCCGGCCACCGCCTGCGCATTGCCGTGTCGAACGCCTATTGGCCGGCCATCTGGCCCTCGCCGGAGCCGGTACAACTGACCTTGTCGGCGGCGACGCTGGCCTTGCCGCTGCGACCGCTGGCGAAAGGCAACGAAACGACGTTCGCCGAACCGGAAGGTGCCACGCCCTGGGCCACCGAGACGGTTCGGCCCGCCAATTCCGAACGCCATGTCGATCGCGACGAAAAGACCGGACTCGTCACGCTTTCCATAGCGGATGATTTCGGCGAAGTGCGCGATCTCGACCACGGCCTGGGCCATGGCAGCATCGCCCGCGAGACTTGGGCGATCCATCCCGACAATCCCTTGTCGGCCTCGGGAAAAACACACTGGACGCAGACACTGTCGCGAAATGGATGGTCGGTGCGCACCGAGACATGGGCAGAGATGCGATCGGACGCGCAAAACTTCATCGTCAGCGCCAGAATCGAGGCCTATGAGGGTGAAAGAATCGTCTTCGAGCGCAATTTCGAGGAAAAGATTCCACGCGCGCTTGTCTGAGCGCTGAAGAGGTTGGTCCAAATGCGACGTACGATTTACGCCACGGCATGTCGCATTCGGTCTTGCTTACGGCATTAGCTTACCCTCATTATTCAGGGAGAATTAACAAAGAAAATCGACCGCAGAGTCGAACCAACAGAGTGAGGAACTCAAMATGTCRAAYGAACTSGAATTCCTTAGCCGGCGYGTYGCAKCSGGCAAGCTGAGCCGTCGCGATTTTCTCGGCCGGGCGGCWGCGCTCGGCRTCRCSGCRCCCTTCGCCAACTCRCTGCTTTCRAGTGCCGCGCGCGCGGCAGGCCCGGTCAAGGGCGGCACCATCAAGGCCGGTCTGGTCGGCGGTGAATCCACCAACAGCCTCGATCCGGCGCTGATGATGACGCAGGTGCCGTTCGCCTTCGGCAAATGCTGGGGCGAAATGATCGTCGAGCTTTCGCCGGACGGCAAGCTCGAGAACCGCATCGCCGAGGAGATCGGCTCGTCCAAAGACGCCAAGACCTGGACGCTGAAAATCCGCGACGGCGTCGAATTCCACAACGGCAAGACCGTGACCGCCGAGGACGTTGCCGCCACGCTCGAACGCCATTCCGACGAGAAGTCGAAATCCGGTGCGCTCGGCTACATGAAGGGCATCGAGACCATCAAGGCCAACGGCAAGGAAGTCGTGCTGACGCTGAAGGAGGCCAATGCCGACCTTCCCTATTTGCTCAGTGACTATCACCTGATCGTCCAGCCCAACGGCGGCAAGGACAAGCCCGACGCCGGCATTTCGGCYGGYCCSTAYRWGGTCAAGACCAACGAGCCCGGCGTGCGCCATGGCGGCGAGCGTTTCGCCAACTACTGGCAGGGCGACAAGATGGGCCATGCCGACCAGATCGAGRTCATCGTCATCAACGACGCSACGGCGCGCACGGCGGCCCTGCAGGGCGGCCAGGTCAACATGATCAACCGCGTCGAGCCGAAGATCGTCGACCTGATCAAGCGCSTGCCSGGCGTSACCATCCGCAACCACGCGGGTCCGGGCCACTACGTCTTCATCATGCATTGCAACACGGCGCCGTTCGACAACRACGATCTGCGCATGGCGCTGAAGCTCGCCATCGACCGCGAAGAGATGCTGACCAAGGTGCTGCGCGGCTACGGTTCGCTCGGCAACGACTTCCCGATCAACTCGGCCTACCCGCTGTTCACTGAGATCGAGCAGCGCAAGTATGATCCCGACAAGGCCAAGTTCCACTACAAGAAGTCTGGCCATGACGGCACCGTGCTGCTGCGGACCTCGGACGTCGCCTTCCCGGGCGCGGTCGATGCTTCCCAGCTCTTCCAGCAGAGTGCGGCCAAGGCCGGCATCAAGATCGAGCTCAAGCGCGAGCCCGGCGACGGTTACTGGAATGAGGTCTGGAACAAGCAGCCGTTCTGCGCTTCCTATTGGGGCGGCCGCTCGACGCAGGACCAGATGTACTCGACCGCCTATCTGTCGACCGCCGACTGGAACGACACGCGTTTCAAGCGCCCGGATTTCGACAAGATGGTGCTGGCAGCGCGCGCCGAACTCGACGAGGCGAAGCGCAAGCAGATGTACCACGACATGGCTGTCATGGTGCGCGACGAMGGCGGYCTGATCCTGCCGATGTTCAACCAGTTCATCGACGCGACCGGTGCGAAGGTCGACGGCTGGGTGGATGATCCGCATCAGGAACTGATGAACGGTTACGCCCTGGCGAAGTGCTGGCTGCAGGCCTGAGTCCGGCTTTGCAGAGATGTCCTCACCCATCCTGAAACTAATCGCCCAGCGCATTGCGCTGGGCATCCTCCTTCTGTTGGCCATTTCGGTCCTGATCTTCGCCGGCACCCAGATCCTGCCCGGCGACGTTGCGCAAGCCATTCTCGGACAATCGGCGACGCCGGAGTCGCTCGCCAATCTGCGCGAGCAGCTCGGKCTSAATGAYCCGGCCTATRTCAGGTATTTCCRCTGGCTCGGCGGCGTRKTGACCGGCGAYCTCGGCACMGCCATGTCGAGCGGSCAGGACATCGCCACCTCGATCAAGGGCCGGCTGTGGAACACGCTATTCCTCGCCTTCTGGGCGGCGATCGTGGCGGTGCCGCTGGCGATTATCCTCGGCCTGATCGCGGTGCGCTACCGCAATGGCTGGGTCGACAAGCTGATCTCCGGACTGGCGCTCGCCTCGACCTCGTTCCCGGAATTCTTCATCGGCTATGTGCTGGTCTATTTCTTCGCCGTGAAGTGGCAGATCTTTCCCGGCATCTCGACTGTCTATGACGGCATGCCGTTCGGTGAGCGGATGCAGGCGATCGCGCTGCCGGCGACGGCACTGACGCTGGTGGTGCTCGCCCACATGATGCGCATGACGCGCGCGGCGATCCTCAATGTCATGCAGTCGGCCTATGTCGAGACGGCGGAACTGAAAGGCCTGTCGGCGTTCAACGTCATCCGCAAGCACGCATTCCCCAATGCCATCGCGCCGATCATCAACGTCGTCATGCTCAACCTCGCCTATCTCATCGTCGGCGTCGTCGTGGTCGAGGTGATCTTCGTCTATCCCGGCATGGGACAATATCTCGTCGATCATGTGACCAAGCGCGACGTGCCGGTGGTGCAGGCCGTCGGCCTGATCTTCGCCGCCGTCTACATCAGTCTCAACATCATCGCGGACATAGCGGCGATCATCGCCAATCCGCGTCTTCGACATCCGAAATAGGGGGCGGGCATGCTCGATATCAAACGCATCCCCATCCCCGCGCTGATCGGCATAATCCTGACGGCACTGTTCGTGCTGGCGGCGATCTTCGCGCCCTGGATCTCACCGCATGACAACGCCGAGATCGTCGGCGATGTCTGGGAGCCGATGTCGGCGGCGCATTGGCTGGGCACCGACAATCTCGGCCGCGATCTGCTGTCGCGGATGATCTACGGCGCCCGCATCACTCTGTTCATCGCGGTGCTGGCCACCGCGCTGTCGTTCTCGCTCGGCGCCATACTGGGGTTCTCGGCAGCGGTGTTCGGCGGCTGGTTCGACACGATCCTGTCGCGCCTGGTCGATCTCCTGATGTCGATCCCGACACTGATCATGGGCCTGGTCGTGCTCTCCGTACTGCCGACCAATTTGGTGACGCTGATCCTGGTGATGGGCATTCTCGACTCGACGCGCGTCTACCGCCTGTCGCGCGCGGTCGCCGTCGACATCAACGTCATGGATTACGTTGAAGCCGCCAAGCTGCGCGGCGAAGGCAGCGCCTGGATCATCTTCCGCGAGATCCTGCCCAATGCGCTGTCGCCGCTGGTCTCGGAACTCGGCCTGCGCTTCATCTATGCGGTTCTGTTCCTGTCGACACTGTCCTTCCTCGGCCTTGGCGTGCAACCGCCGGATGCCGATTGGGGTGGCATGGTCAAGGAAAACAAGGATGGCATCGTCTTCGGCATAGGAGCAGCACTCATCCCGGCGGCGGCGATCGCCATGCTGGCGATTTCGGTCAATCTGGTCGCGGACTGGGTGCTTAACCGTACGACAAGCCTTAAGGGAGGACGCGGGTGATGGCCGACAGCAAAGCAAAGCCCGGACAATCCAAGCAAGGCCTGCTGCTCGACATCCGCAATCTGCGCATCGAGGCTACCGTCTACCCGCCCGGCGAGGCGCCAAAGAACATCGTGCTGGTGCACGACGTCTCGCTGACGCTGGAAAAGGGCAAGGTGCTCGGCCTGATCGGCGAATCCGGCGCCGGCAAGTCGACCATCGGCCTGTCGTCGATGGGTTATGGCCGCGGCGGCGTGCGCATCACGGGCGGCGAAGTGATCCTCAACGGCCGCGACATCCTCAAGGGCGGCAAGGAGGGCTTTCGCAAGTTGCGCGGTCGCGAGGTCTGCTACGTCGCGCAATCGGCAGCCGCCGCCTTCAACCCGGCGCACAGGCTGATGGACCAGGTGGTGGAAGCCACGCTGCTGCACGGCACGGCGACACGGGCGGAGGC
>NZ_JBFUGJ010000224.1:0-10161 GCF_056402975.1 Mesorhizobium sp. P3_A9
TGCCGGCACCTTCTCCCCGTAGAACGGGGAGAAGGGAACTGTCGTCTGCGCAATCGCCATTTGCATGATCGTCACGACAGGTGCCTTACGGCGCCTTGATCTCCATCATGCCGGTGGCGGTGCGGGCCGAAAATTGCGGCCGGTACATGTCTTCCACCGTTGCCGCCGGATGGGCGTAGGTGCCCGGCGTCACGGCGCGCACGACATAGGCAAGCGTCAGATTGTGGTCGTGCTCGCCATCGGCCGGGTTGAACGCCGCGACGAAACGGTCGTCGCGGAATTCGAGATGGGCGGCGTCGGTCTGCGCCAGCCAGGAGAAGTTCGTCAATTGCGCGCTGGAGACCAGGCCGGGATTGTCGATCTCGAAGCCGGCGGGCAACAGGTCGGTGACCAGCAGGCGCGACGGCCAGCTGTTCTGTTCGGTGACCTTGAGCACGACGACATAACGTTCGTTCTGGGTGGCCTCCGTCACATTGGCTTCGGTGCCATCGAGCTTGTAGTAGGTGCGGTCGATGGTGAAGCCGTCGCCGCCGGCCGGCAAGGGCTGGATCGGCGACGCCACGGTGGTGACGACGGCCTGCAGCGGGGTCTTGCCGGTGTTGGCGATTTCGAGCGGGCTGTCGACCAGTTCGGAGCCGTTGACCTGGTTGGAATAGCCGCCCGAATGCGGCGCGCCATTGACGGTCAGCGTGATCGAGTCATTGCCTTCCTTCAGCGCGCGGGCCGCCAGCAGCATCCAGGAATCGTCCTGGGTGCTGGTCCAGCGCACTTCGGCGCGTTCCCTGGTCACCAGCTTGATCAGCTCCGGCACGATCGTCGACACCGGCTTCGATTCCGCCGCCAGCGACAGCATCGCCGCGCCGTCACGCAGCGCCGAGCCGTAGTCGGAGCGGTACCAGTCGTAGTCGGTTTGCGACTTTTCGAGCTGCAGCGCGGTCTTGAACGTCGCCTCCGAGCGCTGCGTGTCGCCGTAGAGCGCAAGGCTCGCCGCCAGCTGGGCAACGGCCATCGGGCTCGTGAAGGCTTCGAGCTGAGTGTCCGCGTAGTAGCGCAGGTCGCCGATCGAGGCCTTCTTGTTGCGGGCGAGAACGTAGAGGGCGTAGGCGATCTCGCTGCCGCGGTCCTGTACGCTCTGGTCGTAGCCGAGCGAGTTCTGCAGATTGCTCAGCGCCTGGTTCATGGCCAGCGCCGGCACGTCGTATTTCTGCTCGCGCGCCCTGGTCAGGAACTCGCTGACATAGGCGTCGAGCCACAGATCGCCGGAGCCCGGACCCCACAGGCCGAAGCTGCCAGACGAGGACTGGTAGCYCAGCACCTTGTAGATGGCATCCTGGATGCGGCCGTGCAGGTCGGGGTCRCTCTCCATGCCGACGCCCGACGCCATCTCATTGACGTAGAGAAGCGGCATGGCGCGGCTGGTGGTCTGCTCGGCGCAGCCATAGGGGTAGCGGTCGAGCGTCATCAACAGCGAGGGCACGTCGAAGGCTGCCGCCTGCGAAACGCCGACGCTGACGGAGGCACCCTCAAGCAGGCTTGCCGCCAGCAGCTCCTTGTCGACGCGCAGCGCGCCGCCATTGCCCTTGAGGTCGACCACAAGGCGCGTGGTGACCGGCAATTGCGCCGGGCGCACCGGCACGTAGAGCGTCTGCTCGACCTTGGTGCCGTCGGCATGCGCCAGCTTGATGGTGAGCGAGGCATTGCCCGGCGTCTTTGCGATCAGCGGCACGGTCAGCGTCTGGCGCTTGCCCTGGGCGAGCGTCAGCTTCTGGGGCAGGGGCTTGTCGCCGGTCGACAGGTCGCCCGTCGTGTCGATCGAAAAGGCATAATCGCCGGCCGGACCGTCCGTGTCGGCCACGTCGAGCCGCATGACGGCGGCATCACCAGGCGCCAGGAAGCGCGGCAGGCCGGCGGTGATGACCACCGGGTCGCGCACGATGACATCCGACTGGGCATGGCCGACCGCTTCCTTGGTCCAGGCGACGGCCATGACGCGCACGGTGCCGTTGAACTGCGGGATGTCGAAGTCGATCCGTGCCTTGCCGTCGGCGTCGAGCTGGACCGGGCCGGAGAAGAAGGCGACCAGCTTTTCGGTGGGCGGGCTGCCTTGCGCCTGCATGTTGGCGCCGTCACCGCCGGTCCGAAGCTTGCCGGTGGTGCCGAGCGAGCCATCGATCAGGCGGCCATAGATGTCGCGTATCTCCATGCCCAGCATGCGCTGGCCGAAGAACCAGTTCTCCGGGTCCGGCGCCTTGTAGTTGGTCAAGTTGAGGATGCCGACATCGACGGCGGCAACCATGACATAGGCGTTGGTGCCCGGCTGCACGCCGGCCACGGAAACCGGGATCGACAGCTGCTGGCGCGGCATGGTCTTGTCCGGCGGCGTCAGCGTAACCGCGAGCTTCTTGGCGCCCGGATCGACCGTCAGCCATTTCACGCCGATGGCGCGGGCCGGCATGCGCGTTTCCTGCGCATCGCCCGGCCGGAACAGGGTTGCCGTGACATAGGCGCCGGCGCCCCAGTCGTCGCCGACCGGAATGTCGACGGTGCTGCCGCCGGCCGGCACGGTCGCCGTGATGGTCTTCAACAGCTTGTCGGAACCGATATTGATCAGAAGTTCGCCGGCAAAATGCGGCGAGACTTTCAGCTTGGCCACTTCGCCCGCGGCATAATTGTCCTTGTCGAGGGCGATTTCCAGGCCGTCGGGCGTTTCGGTGGTCGTCGAGGCGACATACCAGCCGGCGTCGAACTCATAGCTGGTCGCAGGTCCCTCTGGATCGGAGGTTTCGACCTCGAGCCGGTACTGGCCCCAGTCGACCGGCACGGAGACGGTGGCGTCGCCATCGGCGTTGAGGTCGATCTGGCCGTTGGCGATCGACTTGGTGAGGGTGACCGGCTCGTAGTTCCACGAATTGCTGGAGCGGTACCACTGGTAATTGCGTTCGACCTTGACCAGCGTCCACTGCGCGCCTTTCAGCGCCTCGCGCTTGCCGGAGGGATCGACCGCGATCAGGCTGAATTTGGCCGTGCCGCCCTGCGGCACTTCACCATCGGCGAAATCCGGACGGATGCCGATCATATGGCCTTGCGGGCGGATGCCGATGTTGAGCGAGCGCTCGATGGCGCGGCCGCCGGTTTCACGCATGCGCACCGTCACCTTGCCGTCGACSAGCTTGGTGGTCGMSGGCAATTGSTCGACGGWRACMGGGAAGGTCGCCTTGCCGTCATCGCCGACCACCGGCAGGTTGGTCAGCGGCGTGACCGTGGGCTCCGCCGACTGCTCGTCGGCGAGGCCGAAGGAGAAGTTGGGGAAGCGGTCCCAGTCGCGCGCCGTCGACAGCGTCAACTCGCCTTCCAGGGCCAGGCCCGCCGCCGGCGCGCCATAGAGGAAGCGGCCGTCGATGTTGATGTTGGCGGTTTCGCCACGCTCGATTTCCTGCTTGTCGGCCTTCATGTCGAATTCGATGCGATCCGGCACGAAATCCTCGACCAGGAACATCTGGCTGGCGACCGCCGGCTGCTTGGGATCGGTGTAGATCGACACCGACCAGGTGCCGCGCATGGCGTTGGGTTCCAGCGGCAGGTCGACGGCATGGCCGCCGGCCGAAGCGCCGTCGCTGACGATGCGGCGGTCTTCGACGCCGTCTGGGCGCGAGAAGATGAAGGTCAGCGGCAGGTTCTCGACCGCCTTGGCCGCGCCATCGCGGGCAAGGGCGGCGACATGGACATCCTCGCCGGCGCGGTAGATGCCGCGTTCGGTCCAGGCATAGACGTCGAGCGCGCCGGGCGCCGCGCGCCCGGTGACGCCGCGGTCGGAGAGGTCGAAGCCGGCCTTGGACATGTCGAGGAAGACGAARTCRTTGTCGCCCTGCTTGGCCATCAGMACGGCCGGCACCATGCCGCCRTCGCCGCGYGTCAGGCCGGSRTTGAAGACRGCGTGGCCKTCGGCRTCSGAKGTCGCGGTGCCGAGCAYYTCGTTGTTGCGGGCGACCAGCGTCAGTTCGGCGCCGGCAATCGGCTTGGCCGAKCCSAGCGAACGGGCAAAGACATTSAGCCCRTCCTGGCCGGTATAGGTCGACAGGCCGATGTCGGAGACGACGAACCATTGCGTGGCCATCGAGCCATAGTCGTCGCTCTTATCGTTGACCGGCTGGGCGGTCAGCACATAGACGCCGGGCTTGCGCTGCGGCACCGCCTCGTCGACGGGGAAGGAGGTGGTGACCTCCTTGTTGAGGTCGTTGACGATGTCGAGCTGGCCTTGCCAGACCGGCGAGCCCATCTGCTCGGAAATGTTGGAGATGTCATAGCTGTCGAGCTGGTGCAGGAACTGATAGCCCGACAGAAGCTGCGCCAGCGAGCGGTCGCCGATGCGGTAGAGCTTCATCTGGGCGGCGTTCATGTTGACGGTGACGACCGGAATGCCGCGGCGTGCGCCGGCCGGCAGCACGAAGCTGTCGCCGGTGAAGCGGGCGGATGGGGCGCGGTCCTGCACATAGATCGACAGCACCACGGGAGCGGCGGTCACTTCGCCAATGGCCGCCGGCAGGCCGGCGCGGAAGGTGACATCATAATGCTGGCCGTGTTCGAGCCCTTCGACGCAGATCTGCTTGTCTTTGGCCTCGACGCCTTTGGGCGGCGCGTTGTCGACAGTGACGAACTGCGCATAGTCGACGCCGGTCTTGACCAGTTCCTCGGAGAATTGTGCGCAGATGCGCGGCGCGCTGGTGTCGGCATCGACGCTGTGGTCGACGACACGGAAACCCTTGCGGGCCTTGAGGTCGGCATAATCGGCCTGGACAGCCGGCGAGGTGACAAGCGCAAGGCTCGCCTCATAGGCCTGCAGGGCAGGACGGTAGAGATCGCGCTTGTCGAGGCCATTGCCGAGCAGCGCCAGCACGTCGGCGCGCGTCTTGGTGGTGCGCAAAAGCTTATAGGCGTTGAAGGCAGCGGAAGTGCCGTTCATCGGGAAAGTGGATACTTCCGCGGTGCTGGCTGCGGGCTGCACGGCAAGGGTTTCGCGCGCCAGATTGAGCCAGAGCTGGCCGTCATCGGGCATCACCGAGACAGCGGCTTCGTATTTCTGCATGGCGGAGCGATGGTCACCGGTCAAAACGGCCTGCTCGGCCGCGTTGATCAGGGCCGCCATGCCTTCGGTCGGCTTGTCAAAAGCGGGGCCAAGCAGCTTGTTGCGGTACTGCTGGGCCTGGTCGGCCATCCAGTTGGGGAAGAAGGCGAGTTCCGGCGGCGCGCCGATATCGGGATCGCCGTCAATGTTGACGATCTTGCCCGCAACCGCGCCGCTGAAGGGCTTCAGCTGGTTATAGTCGGATTTGAGAAAACACCATTTGGCCTTGGTGTTGTAGGTGAAGGCGCGGCAGGCCGGATCGCCAAGGCATGTCGTCTTGCACTGGTCGAGGGTGACATTCTGGTCGGATCTGAGATCAAAGCCGAAATAGTCGGAATTGTCTGTTGTTGCGATTCGCCGGGCTTCGGCCGCTTGCGCGACGCTGTTCCAGGCTAAGACATTGGCCCAGGCAAGGAAAAGAAGGATAAGGATAGACAGACCACGAGCCGCGCGCATTGCCATAACACCCTCCAGACAAGTGCAGACGTCCGGGCATGTTCAAGCTTCAGTCAAGCTTGTCAACGCGCGAACGCGGCAGGTTCCGCCTGCCAACGGTTTATTTCCCGGCCAAGGACCGGTATGCGAACAGTAACCTCCACGGGACAGGGGATCACGCATTCTTGCGGAAACGCAGAAGGTGTGAATTCCAAGCCCGTCCTATTTCAGACAATTGGATTGTGGCCCCTTTACGAGCGCTTCAGAACTTCATTCCAATTTTAGTTTTGTAACCTAGGTTGTCTTAATGCCGGCGCATGAAAAGCAGATGTCAGGAAGGACCGCGCCAGGGCGCGTTCTTCCGCGCGCCCTGCTTTTGGCCATGATGTGCGCGAGCGCGCTGGCCGCCGAATCACAGCCAGCCGCCGCTTTCGAGCTTTTCGGCATCAAGCTGTGGGGATCGTCCAACGACGAGGACGCCGATATCGTCGATCCGCTGCGCTATGCCGTGACCATCACTGCGCCCGATGCAGACAAGGCCCTGGTCAAGAAGCTTGAAAACACCTCGGCACTGAAAGGCGATGAGGACCGGCCGGTCTCAGGCTCGCTCGGGCTGATGGCCAAGGCGCGAAGCGATCGTGAACAGCTGGTCGCCGCACTTTATGCCGATGCCCGCTATGAAGGCGTGGTCACCATCACCATCGACGGCAAGCCGCTCGACGACTTGCCGCCGGACGCCGAATTCAAGGGCCCGCAGCCGATTCCAGTGGCGATTGTCATCGCCGCAGGGCCCAAATTCACGCTTGGCAACATMAGGCTGGARGGCGACGCGGCSGGGCTSATGAGCGCCGATTWCGGCCTGATATCAGGCGGCGACGCTGGGTCCGGCGCGGTGCTCAAGGCCGAGGCGCTGATCGTGCGGACGCTGAAGGAGCAGGGCAGGCCGCTGGCCAAGGTTACCGACCGGCAGATCGTCGCCGACCATGCCACCTCGACGCTCGACGTGACGCTGACTGTCGCCGCCGGACCGGTCGCCGGCTATGGCGCGACCACGGTGGAAGGCACGGAGAAGGTCGACCGCGACTTCACCGAATACATGACCGGGCTGAAGCGCGGCAAGCAGTACTCGCCGCAGGAGATCAGCGATGCGCGCGACCGGCTGCTGGCGCTCGAGGTCTTCAACAGCGTGACGTTCAAGGAAGCCGACAAGCTCGACGCCGACGGCAACATTCCGATCGGCGTTCAGGTCAGCGAGCGCAAGCCGCGCTATTTCGGGCTGGGCGGCACTTTCTCGAACACCGAGGGCCTTGGCCTGGAAGGCTATTGGGGGCACCGCAACCTGTTTGGTCACGCCGAAAAGCTGCGCATCGACGGCGCCATTAGCGGCATCGGCAGCAACAATCTGTCCGATCTGAACTACAATGCCGGCATCATGTTCGAGAAACCCGGCGTGATCGGGCCGGCATCGAAATTCTTTGCCAGTGTGAAGACCGTGCTCGAGCATCCGGACGCCTACGACCATTTCTCGATCAAGGGCAGCACCGGCCTGTCCTATGAMMTCGACAAGAAGCAGACCGTCTCGGCCGAGGTCGCGCTCGACTACTCTCGGATCCACGACGCCTTCGGCAAGCACAAGTACCTGATCGCCAGCATTCCGCTGCAATATGTCTACGATAACCGCGACAACCGGCTGAACCCGACCAGCGGCTTCAGGGTGCTGGCCTATGCCGAACCGAGCTATGACATCATGAATGGTGCGGCCTTCCTCAAGCTGAGGGGCGAGGGATCGGCCTATCAGTCGCTGGATACAGCCTCGAAGTTCGTGCTGGCCGAGCGCGTCGCCGCCGGCTCGATCGTCGGCACCGGGTTGCAGAATGTTCCGGCCGACCGGCGTTTCTATTCCGGCGGTGGCGGTTCGGTGCGCGGCTATGCCTATCAGGGCATCGGCCCGAAAGACTTCAACGGACAGCCGATCGGCGGCCTGTCCTTCTTCGAGACCTCGGTCGAAATGCGCATCGCCGTCACCGACACGATCGGCATCGTGCCGTTCGTCGACGCCGGCACGGTGTCGACGAAGTCGGTGCCCAATTTCTCCGACGTCAAGGTCGGCGCCGGCGTAGGCCTGCGCTATGTGACGCCGTTCGGGCCGCTGCGCATCGATGCCGCCGTGCCGCTCAACCGCGATCCCGGTGACCCGCGTTTCGGCATCTATGCCGGCATCGGACAGGCATTCTGACGATGAAAACGGTCCGGCGCATCCTTCGCATTGTCCTCTACACGCTGCTGATCGTGGTCGCGGGCGCCATCGGCGCGCTAGTCGTGCTGACCAAAACCGAGCGCGGACGCGACAATCTCTCCGGCATCATCTCGCGGCTCGCCTCAACCGACGACCGCAAGATCACCGTCAGCGGCATTGACGGCATCTGGTCGGGTAACCTCAGCGTCGACCATGTCGTGCTGGAAGACCGCCAAGGCGCCTGGCTGGTGGCGCGCAAGGTCGCCGTCGACTGGTCGCCGCTTTCGCTCTTGTCGAAAAGCTTCAGCGCCGACCGCATCGCGGCCGAGCGCATCGAACTCGCACGGCTGCCGGTGGCAAGTCAGCAGCCGCCGGCGCAGAGCGGCACGACGACGCTGCCGGTTTCCATCGACATCAAGCAGATCGACCTGCCGGAAATCGCGCTTGGCCAGCAACTGGCCGGCAGCGGCATTGCCGAACTCGCCGCCAAGGGGATGCTCAAGGCCGATGCCGCGCCGCTGGCGGTCGAGACCACACTTAACGTCACCCGCCATGACGGCAAGCAAGGCAATGTCGACGCCAAGATCCACTTTGCGCCTGATGACAACAGGCTTGACCTCGACCTCAAGGCTTCCGAGCCAGCAGGCGGCATCATTGCTAATCTGCTCAAGCTGCCCGATGCGCCGCCGGTAGACATAGCCGTCTCGGGCACGGGGCCGCTTGCCAACTGGAACGGCATCGCCACCTTCACGGTCGACGGCAAGATCGTCACCCAGCTGACGGGCCGTCATCAACTTACCGACAAGGGCAATCACGTCGAGGCCAAGGGCGATGGCGAGTTCGCGCCTTTCCTGCCGGAAAATCTGAGGCCACTGTTTGCCGGCAAGACCAGCTTCGATGTCGCCGGCACCGCGACATCGGCCGGCGGCATCAGCGTCGACCACGCCAACATCGAAAGCGATGCGATCCATGGCACCGCGGCCGGCATCGCCGACCCTGCCGGCGCCAGCGATCTCTCGGTTGAAATTGCCGCCAAGGGCGCACCTGTGCCGATCATCGTGGGCAATGCGGCACAGCCAATCACGGTGGTCATCCGGAACATCACCGCCCGCGCCTTTGGCGACGGCAAGGCGCCGATCATCGACATTGGTGCCGCGCTGGTTTCGGTGGTCGCGGGCGGCACGCAGCTGAACGATCTGGCGGCGCAGATCCATTCCGACGGCTTCGACATCCAGAACCGCGCCGGGCCGTTTGCCGTCAAGCTGACGGCGGGTGGGCTGAAGACCGACGTGGCGACGCTGGCGCCGCTAATCACCGGCAAGGTCGATGTCGATCTGGGCGGATCGCTGAGCAAGGACGCCATCACCATCGACCAGGGCACTTTGCGCTCCGATGCGCTCAACGCCTCGTTGACCATGACGGTGGCGCTTGCCGATCTCTCTATGCAGCTCAAGATGAATGCCGATGCGGTGTCGACCGCCTTGCCGCCGCAGATCAGCTCGGTGCTCGGCGAGCGGGTGAAATTCTCAGCCGCCGCAACGCGCGATCCGCAGGGCTCCTTTGCCGCCAATTCGATCTCGTTGACCTCCGGTTCGCTCAGCGCCAGTGGCACCGCCAGCGCACAAGGCAGCGACATCCAGGCCGACATCAAGGGCACGCTGGGCGACGTCTCGGTGCTGTCGCCGATGGTCGGCGTGCCGGTTGCCGGCGGTGTCGATTTCGCCCTGACGGCAAGCGGCCCGCGCTCGGCCCCGGATTTCAGCGTCTCCGCCGGCAGCGACAGCCTGACAGCCTCGGGCCGCACGGTGAAGGCGATCAAGCTGACGGCGAGCGGCAAGGCCGACATAGTAAGCCCCTCGGCCGATGTTTCGCTGACCGGGACCGTCAACGACGAGCCACTGGACATCAAGGCGGCATTGGTGACGAGCGAGGGCAAGCGCTCGATCAACGGCTTTCTGGTCTCGCTTGGCGACAACAAGGTTTCGGGTGACTTGGCCTTGGACGACAAGTTCATGCCTTTGGGCACGCTGACGCTGGCCGCACCCGCCATCGACCAGTTAGCGGCACTGGCCGGCCAGGCGGTGACCGGCGATATCAACGGCACCATCGGCTTTGCCAAGGACGGCGAGACGCCGTCGGTCACCATCGATGCCAAGAGCACGTCGATTGCGCGCGGCGAGGTGACGGCCAAGACCATCGCCGTCAACGCGCTGATCGCCAACTATCTCAAGGCGCCGGCAATCTCGGGCACCATCAAGGCTGACTCGGTCACCTCGGGCGCCACCGAAATCAGCGGCATCGGCGTCGACCTGAAGCGCGACGGCGATTGGACCAATTTCACTGGTGGCGCCACCATAGCGGGCATTCC
>NZ_JBFUGJ010000225.1:0-10114 GCF_056402975.1 Mesorhizobium sp. P3_A9
GCCCAGGAACTCGCGCTGCACGCACCGGAGCGCGTCCGCCGCATCGTTTCGCTTAACGCGGTGTTCCGGCGTCCACCTGAACTGGCCGAAGCAGTTCGCCAGCGCGCCGTGGCGCTCAACGGCCGCAGCGATACGGCCGGCACGGCACAAACCATTGCCCGCTGGTTCGGAGATCCGGTGCCGGCCGAACTGGAGGCGGCAGCGCAGAAGACGGCATCCGCACTGAGCGCGGTCGACCCGGAAGGCTATGCCCGCACTTATCGCCTGTTCGCTCGTGCCGACGGCGATCATGCTGACCGCCTGCCGACGCTGGCCGTGCCGGCCCTGTTCATGACCGGCTCCGAGGACAGGAACTCTTCGCCGGCAATGTCGGCCGCGATGGGACGCCTGGCGCCGCATGGCCGCTGCACGGTGCTGCCGGGCGAGAAGCACATGATGGCGGTCGCCGCGCCCGATCTGACAACGCGCCATATCGTTGACTTCCTCGCAGAGGACGAAGCGATCGAACAAAACAACACTGCGGAGGCGAATACCGGGTTCGACAGCGGCGAGTTCCGCCGTGCGCTTGGCTCCTTCCTCACCGGCGTCACCATCGTCACAACGATCGGCCCCGAAGGCGAGCCCCGCGGCTTCACCGCCAACTCCTTCACCTCGGTGTCGCTTGATCCGCCGCTGGTGCTGGTCTGCATCGCCCACAAGGCGCTTGGCCATCCCGTCTTCGCGACTTCGAAAAGCTTCGCCATCAACATCCTGAATGAGGGTCAAAAGGCAGCGTCCGGCGTCTTTGCCTCGAAAGCGGCCGACAAGTTCGCCTCGGTGGCATGGCGGCCGGGACGGACCGGCAGCCCCGTGCTGGACGGCTCCGTCGCGTCCTTCGACTGCGACATGGAGCGGCTGGTCGAGGCCGGCGATCATTCGATCCTCATCGGCCGCGTCCGCGATTTCGAGCACAATTCGGCGCAGCCGCTCGGCTATTGCCGCGGCGCCTATGTCGCCCCCGGCCTCAGCCAGGACGCGCTCGCCGCCACCCAGCCCGGCACTGATGTCGGCGCCATCCTCGAAAATGGTGGCCGGATCCTGTTCCTGGAAACGGCGGACGGCTTTGAACTGCCGCGCGGCCGGGGATTGGGCTCGGCCGGTGACGGCAAAAGTCTGCGAGGGTTGCTTGCGGCAAAGGCCATCGAGGCTCAGCTCGGCTTCCTGTTCGCCGTCTGGGACGACGCCGGAAATGTTTCACGCACGCACGTCTACTATCGCGGCACGTTTGATGTGCCCGCTTCCAGCGATCGCGGCATCCGGCTGATCGAGATCGACGCGATCGAAGGCTTGAAGATGCCCGATCCGGCGATCCGCTCGATGCTCGCGCGCTATATCAGGGAATGCTCGGTGGATGCCTTCGGCGTCTATGTCGGCAACGATGTCGAAGGCGAGGTCCGGCCGCTCGCCAGACCCAGCGCTTCCATCGTCAATACAGGTGACCACGGATGAAATTCTCGCTCTTCGTGCACATGGAACGGTCGGACTTGGCCAAGCCGCATTCCGAGCTTGTGACCGAGCTCGAGGAGCTGGTCCTGATGGCCGAACAGGCAGGGTTCGAGACCGCCTGGATCGGCGAGCATCATGGCATGGAATTCACCATCTCGCCCAATCCCTTCATCAACATCGCCTATCTCGCGGCCAAAACCAGCCACATCCGCCTTGGCACTGGAACCGTGATCGCGCCCTTCTGGCATCCGATCAAGCTTGCCGGCGAAGCCGCGATGGCCGACGTCATCAGTGGCGGCCGGCTCGACATCGGCATCGCGCGCGGCGCCTACAGCTATGAATATCAGCGCATCTTTCCAGGCCTCGACGCCTGGGGCGCCGGCCAGCGCATGCGCGAGATCATACCGGCGATCCGCGGCCTCTGGGACGGCGACTTCGAACTCTCCGGCGAGTTCTGGCAATTCCCCGCCACCACCTCCTCGCCCAAGCCGCTACAGAAACCCTACCCGCCGATCTGGGTGGCGGCCCGCGACCCGAATTCGCACGATTTCGCCGTCGCCAATGGATGTAAGGTCCAGGTGACGCCGCTGGCTTCCGGCGATGACGAGGTGACGAGCCTGATGCAGCGCTTCAACGCCGCCTGCGCCTCGCATCCCGAGATCGAACGGCCGGAAATCATGCTTTTGATGCACACCTTCGTTGCCGAAGACGCGGCCGATGCCGATCGCCTCACGCAGGACCTGTCGAATTTCTACTGCCAGTTCGGCGCCTGGTTCCAGAACAAGAAGCCGGTGCATCAAGGCATATTGGAGCCGCTCACGGCGGACGAGATCGCGGCCATGCCGCAATACGCGCCCGACAAGATCAGGCAGAACCTGGTGATCGGCGAGGCCGATGAGGTTATCGCCCGGCTGAAGACCTATGAGGCGCTCGGCTACGACCAGTACTCGATCTGGATCGACAGCGGGCTTTCGCACGAGCGCAAGATGAAATCGCTGCAACTGTTCATCGACCGGGTGATGCCGGCCTTCCTCTGATCGCGAGCCCATGACCGACGCCCTCTTCAGGAATTTCATCGACGGCCGCTTCGACGAGCCGTCCGCCACGTTCGACAGCGTCGACCCGTCGACCGGCGCGGCCTGGGCCAGGATGCCGGCGGCGAGCGAAGCCGATGTCGACCGTGCCGTCGAGGCGGCTCACCGCGCACTGCGCTCAGACCCATGGCGAAGGATGACAGCAACGGCGCGCGGCAAGCTGCTGGTCAAGTTGGGCGACCTTGTCGCCGCCAATGCCGGGCGACTTGCCGAGCTCGAGACACGCGACACCGGCAAGATCATCCGCGAGACCCGCGCCCAGATCGCCTATGTCGGCGACTACTATCGCTACTATGGCGGGCTCGCCGACAAGCATGAAGGCACGCATGTGCCTGTTGACAAGCCGGATCTCGACGTCACCATCCGCCGCGAGCCGATCGGCGTCGTTGCCGCGGTGGTGCCGTGGAACTCGCAGCTCTTCCTCTCAGCCGTCAAGCTCGGCCCAGCGCTCGCCGCCGGCTGCACCATCGTGCTCAAGGCCTCCGAGGACGGCCCGGCGCCGCTGCTCGCCTTTGCCGAACTCGTCCAGGAGGCCGGCTTCCCCCCAGGGGTCGTCAACATCCTCACGGGCTTCGGCCGGGAGTGCGGCCGGCGCCTGACCAGCCATCCGCTGGTTTCGCGCGTCGCCTTCACCGGCGGTCCGTCGACGGCGCGCGCCATCGTCAGGAACACGGCGGAGAACCTTGCCTACACCACTCTGGAACTCGGCGGCAAAAGCCCGGTCGTCGTCTTCGCCGACGCCGACCTCGACAGCGCCGCCAACGCGGTGGTCGCCGGCATTTTCGCCGCGACCGGCCAGAGCTGCGTCGCCGGCTCGCGGCTGCTGGTCGAGCGTTCGGTGAAGGATGAATTCCTCGCCCGGCTGAAGCGCAAGGCCGAAGCGATCCGCATCGGTGATCCGCAGGATCCGGTGACCGAAATGGGTCCACTGGCCACKCTGCGTCAGCGCGACTGGATCGAGAAGGTGGTCGCAGAGAGCCTTGCCGCGGGCGGCACGCTGGTCACCGGCGGCACGCGGCCAGCCGGCAGCGGCTTCTACTACGCACCGACCATCATCGATGCCGGCGGCAATGATCTGCCCTGCGTGCGCGAGGAATTGTTCGGGCCGGTGCTCAGCGTGCTTGCTTTCGACAGCGAGGCGCAGGCGCTGGCACTCGCCAACGACACGCCCTTCGGCCTGGCTTCTGGCGTGTTCACCAGCAATCTCGGCAAGGCGCACCGCATGGCGCGCGACATCCATGCCGGCGTCGTCTGGGTCAACACCTATCGCGCCGTATCGCCGCTCGTTCCCTTCGGCGGCTACGGCCTGTCTGGCCTCGGCCGCGAAGGCGGGCTCGATGCCATCAGAGATTACACACGCTCGAAATCCGTCTGGATCAACACCTCGGACGAGCCGATCCCCGATCCCTTCGTCATGCGCTGAGAACCGCGGGACGCAGGTGCACTGAGAAAAACAAGAACAGACCAACAGAGGAGAATGACATGAAACTGATTTTGACCGGCCTGCTGGCCGGACTGCTCGCGGCGACAGCCGCCAAGGCCGATGAAATGGCGTTCACCAGCTGGGGTGGCACCACGCAGGAGGCGCAGACCAAGTCTTGGGCAGCCCCCTTCGAAGCCAGCTCCGGCATCAAGGTGCTGCAGGATGGTCCAACCGACTACGGCAAGCTCAAGGCCATGGTCGATGCCGGCAACGTCACCTGGGATGTCGTCGACGTGGAAATGGATTTCGCCATCAAGGCCGCCAAGGATGGTCTGCTCGAGCCGATCGACTATGCGGTCGTGCCCAAGGCCGATCTCGACCCGCGTTTCAGCAATGAGCATTCCGTCGGCAGCTTCTACTATTCCTTCGTGCTCGCCTGGAACAAGGGCGCGGTCTCGGGCGAACCGACCGGTTGGGCCGACATGTTCGACACCAAGAAATTTCCCGGCAAGCGAACCTTCTACAAATGGTCGGCCCCCGGCGTCATCGAGATCGCGCTGCTGGCCGACGGCGTGTCGGCGGACAAGCTCTATCCGCTCGACCTCGACCGGGCCTTCAAGAAACTCGACACCATCAAGTCCGATATCGTCTGGTGGGGCGGCGGCGCCGAGTCGCAGCAGCTGATTGCTTCCGGCGAGGCCGCCTTCGGCCAGCTGTGGAACGGTCGCGTCTTCGCCCTGCAGCAGGATGGCACCGATGTCGGCGTCTCCTGGAACCAGAACCTCACCGCCGCCGACGTGCTCGTCGTGCCGAAGGGCGCCAAGAACAAGGGCAGTGCGATGAAGTTCCTCGCCGCCGCCACCAGCCCGACCGGCCAGGCGAAATTCGCCGAAGCAAGCGGCTATGCGCCCATCAACACCAAGGCCAAGGCGGAGATGCCGGCCGATGCCGTCAAGGCGCTGCCCGATGCCCATGTCGAGGGCCAGATCAACCTCGACATGAACTACTGGGCCGAGCATCGCGACGAGATCGCCACGCGCTGGTATGCCTGGCAGACCAAGTAACACCGTTGCAGAACGACGTGGCGCGGCCTGCGCGCCCCGTTTCGAGACAGGACCACTCGATGCAGGGAAATTCTTTCAGACGCGGCTCGGTTGCCGGCCTGCCGGCCGGCAGCGGCAGCGCCTTGCCGGCCCTGCTCCTGGTTGGCTTGTTCTTCATCGTGCCGGTGGTCGCTTTGCTGCTGCGCAGCGTCACCGATCCTGAGCCAGGCTTGCAGAACTACGCCGCGCTGTTCGGCAGCGGCACCTATGTGCGGGTGTTCCTCAACACCTTCCTGGTCGCATCGGTCGTCACCGCCGTCACCATCCTGGTGGCTTTCCCAGTGGCCTGGATGCTGGCGATCATGCCGCCGGCCCTGGGCTCGATCGTCTTCGGCATCATCATCCTGTCGATGTGGACAAACCTTCTCACCCGCACCTATGCGTGGATGGTGCTGCTGCAACGCACCGGCGTCATCAACAGGGCACTGATGGGCCTGGGCATCATCCATGAGCCGCTGCCGCTCATCAACAATCTGGCCGGCGTCACCATCGGCATGGTCTACATCATGCTGCCCTTCATGATCCTGCCGTTGGTCGGCACGCTGAGGGCGATAGATCCGATGACGCTGCGCGCCGCCGCCCTTTGCGGCGCAAGCCCGTTCGAGGCCTTCCGCCGCATCCTCTTGCCACTGTCGCTTCCCGGCGTCGCCGCCGGCGGCCTGATGGTCTTCGTCATGTCACTTGGCTACTTCGTGACGCCTGCCCTGCTCGGCGGCACATCGAACATGATGCTGGCCGAGATGATTGCCCAGACGGTGCAGTCGCTGCTCAACTGGGGGCTCGGAAGTGCGGCCGCCTTCGTCCTGCTCGTCGTCACCATGGCCCTCTACGCGATCCAGCTTCGCCTGGTCGGCGCCAGGCGCACCGGCGGAGGGATCTGAGCATGCTGCTCGACTACGACAGGCTCGGATGGCTGCGCGTGGCGCTTGTCGGCTTCACGGCGGCCGTCGCGGCTTTCCTGTTGCTGCCGGTGGTCTTCATCGTGCTCCTGTCATTCGGCTCGTCGCGCTGGCTGGCCTTCCCGCCACCCGGCTGGACGCTGAAATGGTACCAGCAATTGCTGGCCGACCCGAGCTGGATCGATGCGGCGCTGACCAGCGCCCGGATTGCCGCCATGGCTGCCATCCTTGCCGTCATCATCGGCCTGTTCGCCTCCTTCAGCCTGGTCAGGGGCGAATTTCGCGGACGCCAGGTTCTGCGCGGGCTGCTGTTGACGCCGATGGTGCTGCCGGTCGTGGTCTTCGCCATCGCCATCTACGCCTTCTTCCTGCGCATAGGCCTCGCCGGCACCACGGTCGGCTTCGTGATCGCCCACACCATCCTCGCGCTGCCTTTCGCCATCATCCCTATCACCGCCGCGCTCGAGGGTTTCGACAAATCCATCGAGGACGCGGCCATCGTCTGCGGCGCCAGCCCGTTTCAGGCACGGTTGAGGATCACCTTGCCGTCGATCAGGATCGGCATCTTCTCGGCGGCGATCTTCTCTTTCCTGGCCTCATGGGACGAAGTCGTGGTGGCGATCTTCATGGCAAGCCCGACCTTGCAGACCTTGCCGGTCAAGATCTGGGCTAGCCTGCGCGCCGACCTCAGCCCCGTCGTCGCCGCCGCCTCCAGCCTGCTTGTCGGCCTGACCTTGTGCCTGATGATCGTGACCGCACTCCTTCGCAGAAAATTGTCCAGATGACCCGACCGTTCCTGTCCATACGCGCAGTGAGAAAGACGTTCGGCGCCTTCGTCGCCGTCCATGACGTCACCATCGATGTGCCCAAGGGTGAGTTCCTGACCTTCCTCGGCCCGTCGGGCTCCGGCAAGTCGACCACCCTCTACGCCATCGCCGGTTTCCAGGATCCGAGCTCGGGCGATGTGCTCCTGGAGGACAGGTCGCTGCTTTCGGTGCCGTCGCACAAGCGCAACATCGGCATGGTCTTCCAGCGCTACACGCTGTTTCCGCATCTGAGCGTCGCCGAGAATGTCGCCTTTCCGCTGCGCGTTCGCCGCCGGCCGGATGGCGAGATCAAGCGCAAGGTCGCCGACATGCTGGCGCTGGTGCGCCTCGAAAATTTCGCCGACCGCCATCCGGGCGCGCTGTCTGGCGGCCAGCAGCAGCGCGTGGCGCTTGCCCGCGCGCTGGCCTACGATCCGCCGATCCTCTTGATGGACGAACCCCTGTCGGCGCTCGACAAGAAGCTGCGCCAGGAGATCCAGGCTGAGATCCGCCGCATCCACCGCGAGACCGGCGTCACCATCCTCTATGTCACGCACGACCAGGAGGAGGCGCTGCATCTTTCGGATCGCATCGCCCTGTTCAGGGAAGGCCGCATCGAACAGATCGGTACCGGCGAGGATCTTTACCTCCGGCCGGCGAGCGAGTTCGTTGCCGGCTTCATCGGCAACTCGAATTTCCTGCCGGCCGAGCATTTGCAAACCGCGGGCGGGGCGTCAACGATCCGCCTGGCCGACGGCTCGATCGTGACCGGCGTCAAGACGACAACGTCCTTCGGCCAAGGCCAGAAGGTCCGGCTGATGGTGCGCCCGGAAGCCTTCCGCCTCACGCCCGGGCCAACAAGCGCGGCACTCGCCGTCGAGATCGTCGATACCGCCTTCTTCGGCGATCGCCGGCGCGTCGTGGCGCGTACGGCCAGCGGCGACGAAATCGATGTCAGGCCAACCTCGGATGCAGAGGAAGCGGATAGCGCCGCCACATCAGGTCAGCGCATCTTTTTCGATCCCGCTTCGGCATTCCTGTTCCCGGCCTGACGACTGGCATTCTTCCTGCCGGGTTCGATTCCGCCCTCGGCAACTCCGTTCAGCCGCCGCTGAAAACGTGGAGTCCCGTTCCAGCCGCTTCAATGACAGCGCGTAGCGCTGGTTGCGGCTCACGATCGGTGACGATGTCGGAAAGCTCGCCGAGCCCGCAGACGCGTTCGAGGCTGTTGCGGCCGAACTTGTCGTTGGTCACCACAAGCGCCGTCGACAGCGCGCGCGCAATCATCGCCCGCTTGACCGCCGCCGCCCCCGTGATCATGTCGCTGGGCCCGTCCACCGACAGGCTCGAGGCGCCGATGATGGCAATGTCGGCATTGTAGCGCCTGACGAATTCCACCGTATCCTCACCGACCACGCTGGCTTCGCGGCTGTCATAGGTTCCAGGGCACAGGATAACCCGGAAGGTCGGATTGGCCCCGGTCACCGAGGCCACGCCGATGGAATTGGTGATGATGGTCAGCTCGCGCTTGAGCTGCGAGAGACTGCGTGCCACCTCGTAGGTGGTCGAGCCGCCATCGATCATCACGATCTGGCCTTTCTCGACCAGTCCGGCCGCACCACGCCCGATCCGGGCACGCTCCTCGATCATGGTCTGGCTGCGCTCGGCAATCACCGGTTCGGATGTCACCAGCGAGATCGTCGCGCCGCCATAGGTTCGGTTGAGCAGTCCTGCATCGCCAAGCTCGATCAGGTCGCGGCGGATCGTTTCGCCGGCGACACCCAGGCGCAAAGCGAGCCTGGAGATACGGATCGACGCCGAGCGGCGCACTTCCGTCAGGATGAGCGCATGCCGCTCCTTCTTCGATAGCCGGCTCTTCTCCATGATCGATTCTCCGCGAAGTCGACACTATTAACCATGCCGACGCTGATGGGGAAGGAGTCTCGAAAGGCCTAGCTGGTCAGCCCCGATTCGAACGGTTCAAGCCGGATGCCGGCTGACAAGCGCAAGCGCTGCTGATTTGATGACGTTCCGACGAATCGGCGGAAGACGACGGAGACCGCAATGCATGTCGTGACATTGTTGAAGGCTGATATGTTCGACGTCGAGATCGACGGCAAGCCCGCCTCGATCCCGCAGGCCTTGCCGGACTGGAACCCGCATGACCGCTTCGGCCTGGTGATCGACGATGCGCTTGGCGGCATCGGCGCCACCCATCTTCTGCAGATCGCCATCACCTCCTTTTACGACATCAAGCCGAGCCGTCGCACGGAGCTGAAGGTCTATCCCGAAATCTATGCCTTCCACATCGGCAAGGGTTATGGCGCGCACGCGCCCTATGATTTCTGGCCGGCCCGGCGCGAGATCATCACCTCGCTCGATCATCGAGAAGTGCTCGACGCCATCAATGATCGCGGCATCACAAGGCTGGCCGTTCCCGATCGCGCTCCACGCAAGGTCGTGCATCGGCCGAAGGAAGTCGATGCGGCGCTCGACCGCATCGCATCGGCCTTCGTCTACGACCCGTCGGGTCGGGTTTCGGATCCCGACCTCGTCATTTCAGGCAACGACAGGCGTACTGAATACAATCCCAACAGTGCCTTGCGGCCGCGCTACAGCGACAGCCGGCCGGCTTCGGTTTCGACCGCGGCCAAGCCGGTCAAGGAACTCGATTCGTCCTACCAGGACTGGCTGCGCAAGCGTGAGCACGATTTGACCAGCGAGGAACGCGCCTTTGTCGAACGCCGCCGCCAGGATCTGAGACAGGACGGCCTCGTCACCGAAACCTATCGGCGCATCAGTGTCCGCGAAGCGCTGATGCGGTTGGCGTCTGCCGGCCTCGATCGAGACACGGCCGCCGCCGTTTGATCAATAGCCGACGGTAAAACGCTGCCTGATGTGGGCCGGCTTCTCGATCTCGTCGACCATGACGATGGCATAGTCCTCGAAGGAGATGCTGCTGCCCTTGTCCGAGGCGAGAAGCGTGTCCTTGCCGAGGCGGAACTTGCCGGTGCGCTCGCCCGGAATGAACATGGCGGAGGGCGACAGGAAGGTCCAATCGAGGTCGCCCACCGTCTTCAACGTGTCGAGGAAGTCGGCGCCCTTCTGTGCTTCGGCCTTGTAGATATCAGGGAATTCAGGGGTATCGACCAGCCTTTTGCCGGGCGCGACTTCAAGGCTGCCGGCGCCGCCGACAATGAGATAGCGCTTCACGCCGGAAGCACGCACGGCGGCGATCAGCGTTTCGGGGTCGCTATCCAGAAAGTGCACGGCGCTGATCACCACATCATGGCCGCGGATCAGG
>NZ_JBFUGJ010000226.1:0-10018 GCF_056402975.1 Mesorhizobium sp. P3_A9
GCGAAACCATSGTGTCGGGCGAGGTGAAGCGGCCGACGCCGACMACCGGYTTYTTSGTCAGCGAYTTGACGAARTCGATCACCGGCTCGTGGCTGCCTTCGCCGGTGAAGCGTGACGCCGAGCAGTCGGTCGGGCTGGAATCCATCTTGACGTCGAACAGGTCAGGCAGGTCGGCCAGCAGTTCGATCAGCTCGTGCGCTTCGGAGGGCTGGTTGCGGCCGGGCCGGCCGCGCAGTTCCTCGAGGCTGACGCGCAAGGCGACGCCGCAATCCTTGCCGACGGCGTCCTTGGTGACCTCGATCATCTCGCGCACGAAGCGCACGCGGTTCTCGATCGATCCGCCATATTCGTCGCTGCGGTGATTGTATTCGGGCAGCAGGAATTCGTAGCCGAGATAGCCCATGCCGGCATAGACATAGACGACGTCGAAGCCGGCCGTGCGCGCCTTGCGCGCCGCYTCGGCCTGGCACCKCAGCACCTCKYKWATRTCGGCCTTGTCCATCGTCTTCGGCCGCAGATTGCCCATGAAGCCGACATGGGTGGCCATCCAGGGAATCCCCGACGGCGACAGCGGCGGCAGGCGGCTGGTCCTGTTCATGACGGATGCGCCGCCGTGCCACAATTCCACGCCGGCTAGCGAACCATGGCGATGCACGGCCTCCGTCATCAGCGCATGGGCGCGGATGTCGTTGTCGTCCCACAGCGTGGCGAAAGGCAGCGGCGCGTCGTCCGAGCTCGGATCGATCGAACAGGCGCCAGTGCAGATCACGCCCCAGCCGCCTTCGGCCTTGGCTTCGCGAAAGGCGGCGCGCACGCGCGGCAGGGCGTTGGTCATGCCGCTGGCGTGCGGCACCTGGTAGAAGCGGTTCGGCGCGGTGACCGGCCCGATACGCATCGGCTCGAACAGGATTTCATAGCGGGGATTGCAGGTCATCGGGGCTTCGCAAACACGCTTGTTGAACGATCGTACAACAAGCATATTCGCTGATATTGCAGAACGCAATGGCCCAAAGCATGGGATGGTGGACGCTCGAACCTTGGAGCGCGGCGCGAACCACTGGCAAGGGCTTGCTGGCACCGTCGGGGACGTCGCTCGCATGGCACAGTCCGATTATCTGAACGCCCCTTTTAGCTTTCCTTGTTTGAGGTCGCCGGCGGCGGGAGTAAGAGTCGCGGCGGAATTCGTGAGGAGGACGCCGTGACGCTGAATTTCGACCCGAGGGCGAAGGCCACGTCGCTCTACCATGGCGAATTCCGGCCGATGTTCATCGGCGGCAAATGGGTTCCGGCGCAGTCCGGCGAGGAGATGCAGGCGCTCAACCCGGCAACGGGCGAGGTGCTGGCCACCGTGCCGCGCGGCGGGGCCGCCGACATCGATGCGGCGGTGGCTGCGGCGCGAGCCGCCTTCGAAGGCCCATGGTCGAAATTCTCGCCCTATGAGCGGCAGTGCGTGCTGTTACGCATCGCCGATCTGTTCGAGACGCATTGGGAAGAACTCAGCGTTTCCGACACGCTCGACATGGGCCTGCCGATCACGCGCACGCTGGCCAACCGCCGCCGGGTCATCGGCATGCTGCGCTTCTATGCCGGCATGGCGACGGCGCTGCATGGCGAATCCATCGACAATTCGATCCCAGGCGAGATCGTCTCCTTCACAAGGCGCGAGCCGGTCGGCGTCGTCGGTGCGATCATTCCCTGGAACGCGCCGACCGCCGCCTCGATCTGGAAGATCGCGCCGGCGCTCGCCACCGGCTGCACCGTCGTGCTGAAACCTTCAGAGGACGCCTCGCTGACGCCGCTTTTGATCGCACGGCTGATGCAGCAAGCCGGCGTGCCGGACGGCGTCGTCAACATCGTCACCGGCACCGGGGCCGAGGCCGGCGCGCGGCTCGCCGAACATCCCGACGTCAACAAGATCGTCTTCACCGGCTCGACGCTTACTGGGCAGGCCATCGCACGGGCGGGCGTGACAAACCTCAAGCGCGTTTCGCTGGAGCTCGGCGGCAAGTCGCCGATCATTGTCTGCCGCGATGCCGACATCGACAAGGCGGTTCCGGTCGCGGCGATGGCGGTGTTCGTGCATTCGGGCCAGATCTGCATCGCCGGCTCGCGCCTGTTCGTGGCGCGCGAAATCCACGATGAGTTCGTGCGCCGCGTCGCCGAGTTTGCCGGCAAATTGCGCATCGGCCATGGCATCGAGGCTGAGACCGAAATCGGGCCGCTGATCAATGCCAGGCAGGCCGGTAAGGTGGAGGGCTACATCAAGGCCGGCAGCGACGAGGGCGCGGAACTGGTCACTGGGGGCTCGCGGCTGACAGGCGAACTTTATGATGGCGGAAACTTCATCGCGCCGACTGTCTTCGGCGCGGTGTCGGACAAGATGACCATCGCGCGGGAAGAGATTTTCGGGCCGGTGATTTCGGCAATGCCGTTCGACACGCTCGACGAGGCAGTGGCGCGCGCCAATGCGACGCCCTACGGCCTCGCCGCCGGCATCTTCACCACCCATCTGGGCACCGCGCACAAGCTGGCGCGGCGCATCAAGGCCGGCTCGGTCTGGGTCAACATGTACCATGCCATCGACCCAGCGGTGCCGTTCGGCGGCATGAAGATGTCCGGCTATGGCCGCGAAGGCGGCATCGAGCACCTGCATGAGTATCTGGAGACCAAGTCCATCTGGATCCAGACCGACTGATATTCAGGCGAGGCCGGCCTGCGACCGGCAGCGTGCAAATCGCCGGCAGGCAAACCGCTGCGTGGGAACCTTTGTTCGGTTGGCGATTTTTGCCTATATTGGAAATGCGAACGGCCAGGAGGGTGTTGCGTATGACGACGAAACGGTTTGCGATCTGCGCTTTGGCTCTCGCCATGGGCTGTATGGTGTCCTCATCGGCGCTCGCCGGGGCCAAGCATCGCCACCACCAGGCCGAGCCGGAACGCTATGTTCCCGCCCAGGATGATCTCATCGACTTCCTGTTCGGCGGTCCGCGCTATTACGACCAGCAGCTGTTCACGACGGCGGCAGGCGCCTGCTCCTACAACCGGACAGGGCCGGACGCGAATGCGATAAACAAGATCAACGATCATCATTGCGGGAAATGATCAGCTGATCTGTCTATGGCAGGCATAGGCCGGTCTCCTCACGAGAGCTTACGGACATAAGCGACGGCTCGATGCCGCTGCTGTTTTGCCGCCCATTGCGCATTGGCGATTTCAGGCTATGATGGAAATCTCCAATCGTGAGACGGGTATGAAAAAAAACTCCAAATCTGTCACCGTTGAAGCGGCAACGGCCGGGGATGCGCCTGAAATCGCACGCCTGCTGAGCTGGGCTTTCGGCTTCGGCAAGGCACGATCCGAGGAATACATCGCCAGTGTCGGGCTCGGCTCGCTCAGGCTGCTGCGCGGCGAAAGCGGGCATCCGCAGGCTTGCGCGGCACTCCTCGAGACGAAGCATGTCTTTCACGGCAAGCCGGTGCGGGCGGCCAACATCGCGCATGTGGCGATCGCGCCGGAGCGTCGCGGCCAGGGGTTGGCGGTGCCTTTCGTCGACGCGTTGTGCGCGGAGGCGCAGGGCAAAGGCGCTGCTATCGCCACGCTGTTTGCCTCGGCGCGGCCGGTCTATCGCAAGAGCGGGTTCGAGCTCGCCGGCCATGAGATCGTCTATGAAGCCGAGACGGTAGCCTTGCCGGCCACGAGCCGGCTCGCCTTCGAACGCGTCGAGCTGGACGATCCGCGTCTTGCCGGTGCCTATGCCATCAAGGCAAGCCGCGAAGCCGGGCTGCTCAGCCGCGGCCAGGCGCATTGGAACGAGTTGCGGCGAGAGCCGACCGATGCGCTCGCTGCCTATCTGGCGGAAGGCGATGCGGCCTATCTGATCCTCGATATGGGCGACGAGGCCCGTCTCGATGTCCGCGACTGGTACGCCGCTTCCCCTGACGCCGCACAAGGGCTGCTGTCGTTCCTGGCCAGGTTCCGCTCGGTCTATCCGGCCGTGCGCTGGCATGGCGGCCCGCAGGACGATCTGGTGGCGGCGATGCCGGACAAGGGCTGGCGTCTCGCGCATCAGGAGGAATGGCTGTTGCGGGTGCTCGACCCGGCCGAGGCGCTGCGCCAGCGCGGCTACCATGCCAATGATATCAAGTTGGCACTGCGCATCGGGCCAGCGGAGACGGCGCTGGAGGTCGAGATCAGAGGCGGTGCGGTCGAGGTCCGCGGCTCTGCCGGCGGCTGTGCGACCGTTGCCCTGCAGGCCCAAGCCTTCGTGCAGATATTCACGGGCTTTCGCAGCGCCTCGAAACTGGCGCAGTATGGCCAGGTGACCGGCGATGCGGCTGCCATACGTCTGTGTGACCAGCTGTTCGCCGGACCGCCGCCCTGGGTGGCGGAGCACTTTTAGAGAAAAGGAAATTCATGACACATGCGCTGATAGCGTCGCTGAGGGCGGCGGCTGGAGACATGACGCCGGCACTGGCGCGCGTCGCCGAGACGGTGCTGGCGCAGCCGGATGCCACCTTGCGCCAGAGCATCACCGAGCTTGCCGAGGCCTCCGCCTCGTCCGAGGCCAGCGTCATGCGCTTCTGCCGGGACCAGGGCTTTACCGGCTTCCAGGATTTCAAACTGGCGCTGGCCAAGGAACTGGCGACCGATGAGCGGGCGCGGGACATCGGCTTGCCGACCGACGACATCCAGCGGCTGGTGGAGACCGCCATCATCTCGCTGCGCGAGACCGAACAGCTGATCGTCCGGGAAGATATCGCCACGGCCTCGCGGCAGCTGCTGGCGGCGACGGCGATCGACTGTTTCGGTATCGCCGCTTCCGCGATCACGGCGCAGTACCTGGCCTACAAGATGACCCGCATCGGCAAGCTCAGCCGCGCGCTGGGTGACGCGCATCTGGCTGTCATGGCGGCGGGAACCACGCAGAAGGGCGCCGTGCAGGTGGTGATTTCGAGTTCGGGCTCGACCATCGACGCGGTGCGCATCGCCGAGCTTGCCCGCTCGCAAGGCGCCTTCGTCATCGGCATCTCCAACCGTTCGAAGAGCCCGCTGGTCGCCGCCTGCGACCTCGCTTTGATCGCGTCCTGGCCGGAAACGCCGCTGACCGGCGGCGCGTTTCCGTCGAAGATCAGCCAGTTGCTGATCGTCGACGCGCTGGCGGCCGAGATGATGCGGCAGGATCCGGCACGGCTCACTTTGCTCGGCCGCACGGCGGAGGTCGTGAGTGACCGCAGCTTCTGATCGTGCGGTCTTCGCCGTCGACATTGGCGGGACCAAGATCGCCGCCGCCGAAGTGCGCGACGGCCAATTGCACGACAGGCGCCAGACGGCGACGCCGAGAACGGGCAGGGGCGACGATCTGGTCGCGGCGATCGCCGGGCTTGCGTCCAAGCATGCGCCGAGTGCCGTCGCCGTTGCCACCACCGGCATCGTCCGCGACGGTGCGCTGACCGCGCTCAATCCGCAGACCTTGCCGATCGAGAACGGCTATCCGCTGGCCCGGGCGCTCGAAACGGCGCTCGGCGTGCCGCCGCTGGTCGTCAACGATGCGCAGGCGGCGGCCTGGGCCGAATTCTGCGTCGGTGCCGGCCGCGGTTATCGCAATTTCGCGTTCTTCACGGTTTCGACCGGCATTGGCTGCGGCCTGGTGATCGACGGCCGGCTGCAGACCGGCGCCACCGGGCTTGCTGGCCATGCCGGACATATGATGTCCGACCCCGGCGGCGCGATCTGCGGCTGCGGCCGGCGCGGCTGCCTGGAGACGATCGCGTCCGGCACCGCACTTGCCCGTCGCGGCAGCGAGCGGCTCGGCCGTCCGGTTGGCGCGCCCGACCTGTTCGTGGCCGCCAGGCAAGGCGACGCAATTGCCGCCGAGGTGATCGCCGCCGCCGTCGAGGCGCTGGTCAACGGCTTCGCCGACCTGACGGCGGCCGTCGACATTGATGGCTTCGCGGTCGGCGGCGGCGTCGGGCTGGCGGAGGGTTTCATCGCCGCCCTGCAGGCACGTTCCCGGCATCTTCCAGCCGTTTTCCAGCGCCCGATCGTTGCCGCGCGGGCTGGCGCCGACGCGGGCCTGCTGGGGGTCTCGCTGCTCTTTGACGGAAATTTTCATCAAGAATAACTTCTTGACAAAAACTTTCATCTACGGTTGATTGCAGGGGTAACGCTCGAAGGAGAAACCCCAGGTGCAAGGCGATGTGCTCGCTCAGCTCGATGGAACGCTGGTTGTCTCGTGCCAGGCTGAATCCCACATGCCGCTCGACGCTCCCGAGCACATTGCCGCCATTGCCCGGTCGGTCGTCCTCGGCGGCGCCACCGCTGTGCGCATCGAGGGTGCCGCGAACATAGAGGCCGTCCGCAGGCAGGTCGGTGTTCCCATCATCGGCCTGATCAAGGCGCGCCGTGGTGACACCGAAATCTACATCACCCCGACGCTCGCCAATCTGGCGTCGGTCATCGAGGCCGGCGCCGCCATCGTGGCTCTCGATGCCACCAACAGGCCACGCCCGACCGATCTCAAGACGATGTTCGCTGCGATAGCGCAGAGGGGACGCCTGTCGATGGGCGACGTCAGCACGCTCGATGAAGGCAAGCGCGCCCTCGATGCCGGCGCCTCCCTCATCAGCACCACCATGGCCGGCTACACACCTTACTCCAACCAGCAGCGCGGGCCGGATTTCCAGCTGATGGAACAGCTCGCCGGCGCCGGCCTGCCGTTTGTCGCCGAGGGCCGCATCTGGACGCCGCAGGAGGCTGTCCGCTGCTTCGAGCTCGGCGCCCGTTTCATCGTCGTTGGCGGCGCCATCACGCGGCCCGACGCCATCACCCGCGGCTTCGTCGACCAGGTCGCGTCGTGGAGCGCCAATCCGCAATTGAAGAGGAACCAGTCATGATCAAGCGCCGCCGCGTCGCCGTTATCGGTGCGGGCTTCATGGGCTCCATGCACGCCGCGATCTTTGCCAATCTGGTCGGCTGTGAACTGGCGGCGATCGTCGATCCCAATCTGGAACTGGCCGGCGCTGTTGCCGCCAAGGCGCCGGGCTGCAAGGTCTACGCCAGCCATGACGCACTGCTGGCCGGCGAGCGCGATCTCGACCTCGTCTCGATCTGTACGCCCGACAATCTGCACCTGGCGCCGGCGGTTGCCGTGGCCAAGGCCGGCATCAACATCTTCGTTGAAAAGCCGATCTCCTCCACCATCGAGGATGCCCGCGCCATCATCGCGGCCTGCGAGGCGGCCAAGGTCAAGCTCGGCATCGGCTATCTCCTGCGCTTCGATCCGCGCTACGCCGCGGCCAAGGAGCTGATGATCTCGGGCAAGATCGGCGATCCGATCCACATCTATGCCCGGCGCAACAGTGCCCGAACCGAAGGCCCCAAGCGCTATGGCGGCAGACTGCCGCTGGCACTGCATGTCACCGTGCACGATGTCGACATGGTGCTGTGGATGCTCGACGGTCAGCATCCGGTTTCCGTCTATGCCCAGCAGACCGACATTCTGCTCGGCGCGTCGGGCACACAGGACAGCCTGGCGGCAATTGTGCGCTTCTCCGGTGGCACGGTGGTGAACTTCGAAAGCGCCTGGTCGCTGCCGGCCGGCGCCCGCCACATGATCGATGCCCGCATGGAGCTGATCGGCACCGAAGGGTCGTTCGAGGTGCAGTGCGGAGACAGCGGCCTCTACTACGCCAGCAATGAAACCTCGCGCGAGATCGACACCCAGCATTGGCCAGTCGTCAATGGCCGTCTCGACGGCGACCTGGCGCGTCAGCTCAGCGGCCTGCTTGCCTGGCTGGATGGCGCCGCCATGCCGATCGCCAGCGGTCGCGATGGTCTTCGTTCGCTCGAACTCACACTGGCGATGATGAAGTCGGCTGAGAGCGGCGAAATCGTGCGCCTTGGCTAGAGCAAGGAAGATCACGTTTACAGGCGAGTAAATTTGAAACGAGGCCAAAGCGGCCCGACAATGGGAGACGAAAAATGCTTAACAGACGCACTGTATTGATGCTTGGCGTGGCTGCCGCCGCGCTTGCCACGGCCCTGCCGGCCCTGGCACAGGACAAACCGTTCGACGGCGTGCAATTGTCGGTGCTGCTCGAAGGCCACCCGACGACCGATGCCATCCAGAAGCTGCTGCCAGCCTTCAAGCAGGCGACCGGCATCGACGTGGCGCTCGAAGTCGTGCCCGAGCAGGACATCACGGCCAAGGAGCTGCTCGAATTCTCCTCCAAATCCGGCCGCTACGATGTCGTCCAGAACAACATCATCTACCTGCCGGGCTTCGTGAAGTCGGGCTATGTCGTGCCGCTCGACGATTTCCTGGCCAAGCACAAGGAGAACTTCGACAAGGCCGATTTCGTGCCCGGCTATTTCAACACCAACGTCGTCGACGGCAAGGTCTACGGGCTTCCGGTCTATGGCGAGAGCACCTTCGTCATGTACCGCAAGGATCTGTTCGAGCAGTACGGGCTCGCGGCGCCGAAGACGTTCGACGACATCGAGAACGCGGCCAAGACCATCTCGGAAAAGACCAACAAGCAGGTCGCCGGCATCACCATGCGCGGCCAGCAAGGCATCCAGGGCGTCTATGTCTGGGCTGCCTATCTCTGGGGTTTCGGTGGCTCGTTCCTCGATGCCGGCGGCAAGTCGGCGCTGGCAACGCCGGAGGGCGTCGCCGCACTCGACGCCTTCACCAAGCTGCTGAAGGATTACGGCCCAGTCGGCGTCGCCAATTTCGGCTGGGAAGAGAACCGGCTGCTGTTCCAGCAAGGCAAGGCGGCAATCACGCTCGATGCCACCGTCAACGGCGCCTACAATGAGGACCCGACCGTCTCCACCGTCGTCGGCAAGGTCGGCTATGTGCCGGTGCCGATGAAGTCCGCCTCGCCCAAGGGCGGTTCGTCCTCGCTCGCCGTGCATTCGATGTATGTCTCGGCTGAATCCAAGAACCAGGAAGCGGCCGCATTGTTCGCTGCCTGGGCGACCGCCAAGGAGCAGCAGCTGAAGGCGATCGAGACCGATCCCAATTCCGGCGTGACCTCGCTTTCGGTGCTGAACAGCGAGGCGTTCGGCAAGCGCTACGGCGCTTTCAAGGATGGCATGATCGCCGCCATCAACGCCGGCAATCCGCAATATCTGCCGACGGTCGAACAGGCCAACGAGATCATCAACAACACCGGCATCGCCGTCTCCAAGGCGCTTGCCGGCACGGCCAGCGCCGCTGACGCCTTGAAGGAGGCGGACGAGGCCAACAACGCCGCGCTCGCCCGCTAGGCGGGCAGGCGTGCCCTGCCGCGTGCGCTTCCTGTGCGCGGCAGGGCGAAATCCTCAACTGATGGATTGAGACCGTGGCGACAACAGCGTCGGATCCGACGAAGCATTTCTTCCAGCCGATTATCGTCTGCCTGACCGTGGCATCGGTCGCGCTGACGCTGTTTGTGATCTGGATTTCGCTGCACGATCTGTCGCTGATGCGCGCCGGGCGTGAGAAGTTTGTCGGCCTCGACAATTACCTCCGCTTCTTCGGCGATCCGCGCGCCATGGCCGCACTGTGGCGCACGGTGCTGTTCACGACGCTGGCGACGGTGATCGAGATCGCGCTCGGGCTTGCCGTCGTGCTGTTCCTCGACCGCGACTTCGCCATGAAGCGGCTGGTGCGGACGCTGCTTTTGGTGCCCATCATCATGACGCCGGTGGTTGTCGGACTGACATGGCGCTTCCTGTTCGATCCCGCCACCGGCATGGCGAATTATCTCCTATCGCTGGYCGGCATATCTCAGGTCGACTGGCTGGGCAGTCCCCAACTAGCATTGTTTTCGGTGCTGATCGCCGACATCTGGCAGTGGACGCCCTTCGTCATCCTGCTGGTGATGGCGGCATTGGAATCGGCACCCACCGATCCGCTCAATGCGGCCCGCGTCGACGGCGCGCGCGAATGGCAGGTGACCTGGTATGTGCTGCTGCCGATGCTGCGCCGGGCGCTGGCCATCGTCGCGCTGATCCGGGCGATCGACAGCAT
>NZ_JBFUGJ010000227.1:0-9928 GCF_056402975.1 Mesorhizobium sp. P3_A9
CAATTAGTTAGTATGTTTAGCCGGTGATGAAACCCAGGCACTATGAGTATGTGGCGCAACAAAAGTGTTTGACTACCTCGGAACCAAATAGGCCATTGGCAAATTGTGGAACAGATAAGTCACTTACTCATTCGGCTCACCGGCTGGATTGCCGGAAGCAGGAGGCCATGATGACCGACAATCTTGAACGCCCCGAACGGCTGCAGGTGATGCTGAACGAAGAGGAATTCGCGGCGCTCGACACATGGCGTTTCGACAAGCGCATGCCGAGCCGCGCGGCTGCAGTGCGTGAACTGCTGCGCCGTGGCCTGGCTGCCGAAGGCTTTCTGCATGCCAACAGCGGCACGCGTTCCGGGGATTTCGGTCTTCTGAGCGGCGAACAGGGCGCTAGCAAGACGAAGCCTTCGTAAGAATATCAGCCTATCGCGTCGACGTCGGCGCGATGGCGTCCGCCAGGGCCTCGAAGCTTAAAACCTCGCTCAGCATTTCGACAGGGGCAGCCAGGCCCTCAAGGGTGGCGCGTATGCCCAACGTCACCATTACAAGGTGATCTTCAGCCTTGCCGTTGTCGTTCGCCTGCCTAGCGGCGGGCGGCTTCACTTGCGGATGATCCACTCGATGAAGCCGGTATCGACGTGAAGGCTGCCGGTGAGGTCGCGCATCATCGCCGTGGCGTGCTCCACCCATTGCCCTTCCGGCAATTGCAGTTCGGCGATCGATGCCTTGAAGGCATTTCTCAAAATGTGGGAATCGTGAGCGGATATCATGCCGCCCGGGCCTTGGTCGTCTTCCATCCGATGTCTCCCGGCAGGGCGGGAGTACAGGAACTCTCAAGCACCAGCGCCCGGTTCGTGGCCGGTGACATCTGAGTTCTAAGGCCATCGTGCGCGCACACAACAACAAATGTGATGTCGTTTCCGTACCGAGTCCCGGCTGCTGGAACATTTTCCTTCGGTCCGCATTTTCAGTGCCACCGAAGCAAAGGAGGATGCCGTGGCCCGACTGCCCCAGGACAAGGACCGGATTGAACGCGCCACCCGCGAGTCCCAAACGATCATTGATCTGGAACGTCAAGCTCGTGAAGCCAAGACAGCCCGGCTGCGGGCCCAGCGGCTCTCTGCCGACGCCCCTGCTCCTGCCCCACCTGCTGCGTCCAGGCGCAAGAGCGCAACTGGCAAAGCCCCGCGAAAAATCATCGACGCCAACTGACGCCACGCGGATACTTGCGGAACCGGCAAGATCTCTTTGGGCACGATCCAGCCCGCAATGTCCAGGGCCACTCCCGTTCGGCGATGCAAGTCAATTCACGGTGGAACGTTGGTCCTGCTTCAGGGTTGTAACCCGAGGAGGGCCGCCTGTGCCGGATCAACCCAGCATTGTCGAGACCTTGCGGACTGTCAGGGGGTTCCTGAGCCTGGCGCGAAAGGCGGTTATCGATGCGCGCCATCTCGAGGCGATGATCGAGATCGATACGCTGATGCAGGTCGCGCAGTCGGAAACCGACAAGCGGATTGCGAGCCTGGAGCGGGCCGCCGGCTTGTCCAAGCCATGATCTGCTCAGACACATTTTCGGAAAATCCGGGGATCAAGTCGAGCAGCCTGCAACAGCCGTCTGGTCGTTAGCCGGCGGATTTTCTCCGCCATCCTCCAAGTCAAGCCTTCGCGCAATATGTCGGTTTCGTACCAAGAGACGTTTGGTACGTTTCCGACACTAACTTTGACGTCGATCTTTTCGTATGCGAGCGGCTGTGGGGGACGCCGTGCATCGAATTCCAGACTGTATTTGTAGGTTTCTTCGTTCAAAGCCCCTATATCTGAGCGATCGTCGGCACGTTGATACGGGCGCGGACGGCTGGGAGATCGGATGGCTCTTGCCCTGCATGGGGCCGCGCCATGACTAAACCTGATCTCGACCGAAATCATCACTACCGAAACCAATTGCTGCTGCACATGAGCGCGGATGATCTGGCGTTGCTGGAGCCGCATATGCAGCGCTGCGAATTACCGCTGCGCATGATGCTTGTCACGCCCCATGTCCCGATCGAGGCGGTCTATTTTCTCGAACGGGGCATTGGCTCGGTCGTCGCCAGGACGACGAGCGGCCACGAGGCGGAGGTCGGCTTCGTCGGCTTCGAAGGCATGACCGGAACCGCCCTGGTGATGGGCGACGACCGTTCGGCGCATGCCTGTTACGTGCAGCTCGAAGGCGAAGCCATCCGCATCGATGCCGCGCCTTTCAACACGGCCCTTGCGGCAAGCCCGACCTTGCGCCTGTTCCTGCTGCGCTTCGTCAACGCCCTGCACACCCAGGCCGGCTGTACGGCGCTGGTCAATGCAAGGCTGAAACTCGAGGAGCGGCTGGCGCGCTGGCTGCTGATGTGCGACGACCGGGTGCCCGGCGAACGCCTTGCCATCACCCACGAATTCCTTTCAATCATGCTTGGCGTGCGGCGGCCCGGCGTGACTGTCGCCTTGCAACTTCTGGAAGGCCGCGCGCTGATCCGCTCGCGCCGCGGCGAGATCGTCATTCGCGACCGCGCCGGGCTGCTGGAACTCGCCAATGGCGGTTACGGCGAACCCGAAGCGGAATATATCAGGCTGATCGGTGAGATCATGCCGGGCTGATCGGAACGATCATCGCCGGCCGACACATCAAGCGTCGGCATTCCCACCGGACGTCCCGGCATCCGACGCCACCGGACTTTCGCCACGCCCGATCTCGTCGCTTGCCTCCATCACCACCAGCCGCGCTGGCGGCGAATAGGGAGGCATGCTGATCTGGTGCCACAATCCGTCGAACTCTTCCGCCGTGCCCGGATGCTCGAAGAATGGCACGCGCGGATCGAGCGGCGTCACGTCGAAGCGCTGCCCGGTCCGAGGGTTCTCGACGATGACATGCTTGTCGAGAATGTCGCCTGGAGACATCAGCCAGCCGCGCAACACCCGCCAGTCCGGATGTTCAGCGACAAAATCATGGCTGTTCTCATGCGCGTCGTAGCCGTCCATGGGAGACGAACCCAACTTGACATATCTGTAAGGTATCAAGACCGCCGCACGGCTGCCGGCGCGAAGTCTGGCGAAAAGGCTCAAGGCAGGCGCCGCACGCGCGTCGCTGCCTTGCCGGCGTCCGGCTTGGCCGCCCTTGCCTGGAAGCGGGCAACAGTGCCGCTCGCGCCGACTGGCGCATCCCTGCCAACAGGCGCATCCCTGCCAACAGGCATGCCGGCATGCTCGAGGCCGGCGAGCTTGCACTTCGTCTGCTCGGCCGCCGCGCCGATCAGGCAATCGATGGTGAACATGGTGCCGGCATGGTTGCTTGCCGCGACCGTCTGGCGGATCTTGCTCAATTGAGTGTGAGTATAGTCGAGAAGATCGATGAGCTCTGCATTGTCCAAAGCACTCTCCATCATTCGATGTCGAGACGCCGATCTAGGTCGCTCTTCGTACTAAATTACGCCCATTCGCCTGACTTGCATAGGCGCAGAGTACGAAACCGTACAATTTGCGCATTTCCGCAACGACTAACGGATGCCGACCAATAGCCGCCGCGTATTGGCCTAAGGTCCCATTCGCAGCAACGCGATGTTGTGCAAGATTGCAGCAATATAAGCAATTGCTGAACAATGGTTCGGACGGCTGTCGAGGGGCGTGTCGTGCCAATCCGCAAGAATCTTGCCGCGAATCTGCGACGGCTGGTTTCCGGCCATGCGTCGGTGGCCGCCGTATGCCGCGGGCTGGACATGAACCGCTCGCAGTTCGAGCGCTATCTGCAAGGCAAGAGCGTGCCCAACCGCGCGACAGCGAAGCTGATCTGCGCCTATTTCCGCATTGACGAGGATGAATTGTACCGCGCGCCGGAACCCGCCGCGCCCGAGCACCCGTTGCTGTCACCGCTCCACCAGACGCTCTACGAGAACATGGTGCGCGGCCCGGCGCCGGCGCTGGCCGGCGGCACCTATTTCACCTACTTCGCGGTTCCGGATCGGCCCGACCTTCTGATGCGGTCGGTCACCTTCGTGCGGCGCGGGGCCGAGCAGGTGACTTTCAGGCGCGTGACCCGCTGGGCCGAAGGCCTCCGCCGGGGCGGAGCGCGGGCGCCGGGCTGGCATTATGGCGTGGCGATCTCGCAGCTGAACTGGATCTATTTCGCCGGCATCAACCGCCGCCAGACCGGCGAGCCGTCGATCGTTGCCGTCCAGTGGGCGCCGTTCTCGGAGCCGGTCCTGGTCGGCAGCGCCTTCGTCCTGACCGGAACGAGGCCGGTCTGCGTCAAGGTCATCATGCGCCAGGAGACAGGCAGGATCAGCCTGAGGCAGGCGCTGCAGATGTCCGGCATCGTCAGCCTCGATGACCCACGCCTCGACCAGCTTGTGGCCAGCCTTGTGCGCGAAGACCAGGCAATTCCAGAGAAAGTGTGAACCGGGTTTCCCGGAAAAGCGCGTAGCGCTTTCCCCACAGGAATTGCGTCAAAACAAAGCGATAGAGCGGTTCGCAGTTTCTTTGAAACGGCGGACCGCTCTGGAGTGGCATCCCGGGTCAACAAAGATTAGCCTTGGCCAACAAGAATTTGTCCGGGCCGGCAAGGTCGGCCTGGCGCCAACAAGGGGTTGGCCGGGGAATACAAGGGTTCGCGATGCTCAACAGCTTCGACTATGGCGGCAAGGAAGCCGACACGGTGCACGCGCTGGAGGAGGACATCATCTTCGGCCGGCTGGCGCCCGGCACGCGCCTGGTCGAGGATGTGCTGCTCGCCCGCTTCCCGGTTTCACGCCACATCATCCGCCAGGCGCTCTACCAGCTGGAAAAACTCGGCATCGTCACGCGCGAGCGCAACAAAGGCGCCATGGTGCGCCGGCTCTCGCCAGACGAGGTGCGGCAGATCTACGAAGTGCGCGAAATGCTGCAGCGCCAGGCGGCGCTGATGATCCCGCTGCCGGTCAGCGACGAACTGATCGCGCAATTGACCGAGATTCATCGCATCTACAGCAGCCATGTCGACGCGGGCTACCTGCGCGGCATCCACGAGGCCAATGACCGTTTCCACCTCACAATGTTCTCGGCCTGCGGCAACGCCTATCTCGTCTCCTCGATCGAGCATTATATGCGTCTCAGCCTGCCGGTGCGGGCCAATTCACTGGCCGACCGGGAAAAGCTCGACGTCTCGCGCCAACACCACGCAATGATGATCGAGGCGCTGAAGCGCCGGGACAATTGGGTGCTGGCGCAGCTCTGTGTCGACCATTTGCAGCCGAGCAAGACGTTTTATCTCCAGGAGATCGAGACGGCACCAACGCTCTGAAGCAACGGTCTTCCTGCGAACACTCTCCCTATCTGACCTTGACGACGACCTTGCCCTTGGCACGCCCGGTTTCGACATAGGCCAATGCCTCGTTGGTCTTCTCGAACGGAAACGTCCGATCCATGACGGGGCGTATGACGCCGGATTCGATGAGCGAGGTGATCTTGCCCAACTGATCGCCCTGCGCCCACATGAACAGGAACGAATACCCGACACCGGCGCGCCTGGCCTTGCCGCGTATGCCGAGGCTCAGCAGGCGCAGGATCAGCTTCAGCACCATGTTCAGCCCCTGCTTGCTGGCAAATGCAGGATCCGGCGGGCCGGAAATGGAGATGAGTTTCCCGCCCGGCTTCAGCACATGCAGGGATTTTTCGAGCGTTTGGGCGTCCTGGCTGTTCAGGACGACATCGTAGCCTTGCAGGATTTTCTCGAAATCGTCTTTCTTGTAGTCGATGACGATATCGGCCCCGAGACCTTTCAGCAGATCGGCATTCGCCGCGCTCGCTGTCGTCGCGACGGTCGCGCCGAGATGCTTCGCCAGCTGGATGGCGAAGGTTCCTACGCCACCGGAACCGGCCTGGATAAACACCTTCTGGCCTTTCTTCAGCCCGGCTGTCTCGACCAGCACCTGCCAGGCGGTCAGGCCCACCAGCGGAGTCGAGGCGGCTTCCTCCATGCTGAGGTTTTTTGGCTTCAGCGCCACATCGGCTTCATCGATAGCGATGGATTCGGCGAACGTGCCGATCCGCCCGTCGCGCGGCCGCGCATAGATTTCGTCACCGGGCTTGAACCTGCGGACTTTCGACCCGACCCGCACGATGATCCCTGCCACGTCATGGCCGAGGATGAACGGCGGGCGATAAGGCACTATCAGCTTGAACTCCCCGTCCCGAAGCTTGGAATCGATAAGGTTCACCCCGGCAGCGTGAATCTCGACCAGGACATCATTGTCCCGCAACTCGGGTTCCGGCATCTCGGCGAGCCGCAGGGCGCCCTTCTTTTGATACTTGTCGACAACAAAGGCTTTCATCATGGTCGCTTTCTAAAAATGATTTCGGTGGCCGGCACGAACGGCCAAGCGATGCTTGCGTGTCGCACAAGCGTGAAGTCAGTGGCTGGGCTCAGACAGGCAGGCGAAATTGCTTGCGCAAGACTTTATCGAACATCGCAGCCGGCGCGAAGCGGCGCAGCATGCTGACCTGCCACGCTGCCTTGCCGGCAGTGTAGCGCCGCAGTGGATGCCTGTCGGTCGCGGCCTTGAGAACCACCTTCGCCACCACATCAGGCAGATCGGCCTTGGGCATCACCTCGCGAAGCAGTGCCTCGACTGCGGCGCGCGCCTGATCATATTCCTCTATGCGGGAATCGGGCTCGAATCCGTTCTGGTCGAATACCGTGCGCACATATGCCGGTTCGATGACCGAAACGCGGATGTTGAAGGCGCGAACCTCGTGGTCGAGCGATTCCGAATAGCCCTCAAGCGCGTGCTTGACGGCTGAATAATGGGCCGAGTACGGCGCCGGGACCACCCCCAGGATCGAGCCGATATTGACGATGCGCCCCTCGCCCAGCCGCCGCATCACCGGCAGCACCGCGTGGGTCATCCGCATGACGCCAAACAGGTTGACGTCGAACAGGGCCTGCGACTGCGAGACCGAGGATTCTTCCGCGCCGCCGAGCAGCCCGACACCGGCATTGTTGACCAAGAGGTCTATCCGGCCGGTCTTGCCGAGAACAGTCGACACCAGGGACGCGACGGACGCGTCGTCGGTCACGTCGCAGACCAGCATCGATATGCCGTTCATGACTTGGCTGGACGCCTTGCGGCTGGTGCCGAAGACAGTGAAGCCGGCGCGTGCCAAAATCTCGGCGCTGGCACGGCCAATGCCTGAGGAGGCGCCGGTGACAACAGCGGTCTTTCCAGAATTCCGGTTCATTTCTGAAGGCTCCAAACGTAAGAGGTCTTGCTTGTGATCATTCATTGAATTATGATTGTAATATCACATTACACTCATAATGCAATAGGGAAACGAGAAGGAGCCATCATGCGCTATGACAAGGGCCGGAAGGACGCATCACGCAGCCGGATCATGGAGGTCGCTTCGCACCGCTTCCGCGGTGACGGCATCGCCGCGTCCGGACTGGCCAGCATCATGAGCGACGCCGGGATGACGAATGGCGCCTTCTATCCGCACTTCCAGTCCAAGGCCGACCTGGTGCGCGAGAGCATGGCATCGGCACTGGAGACCCAGTCGCAGCAATTGCAGGAGGCACTGGCCTCAGGCGGCCTGGAACTGGCGATGGCGATGTATCTATCGCCCGAGCATAGGGATCATCCGGAGACCGGCTGTGCTTCCGCCGCGCTGTTGCCGGAAATCACGCGTCAGCCGCCCGAGACGCGCGCTCTCTACACCGAAAAGCTGCTGACCCTGGTGCGCCAGTTGGCCAAGGACCTGCCGCCGCACACCCGCGATCCGGAAGGCGTGTCGCTGGGCGTCTTCGCCGCGCTCATCGGCGCCCTGCAATTGGCCCGTGCGGTGGAAGGAACGGATTTGTCGGACCGCATTCTGGCCGCGGGCGCGAATGCAGCGCGCACGCTGACCCAGCCGCGGTAAGGGACGAGACATAAGCGTGACCTTGCCGGTTCGAACAGCAGCCCGAACCGACCTTTACCTCCGCCGTGAGAGTGCCGCTTATGTCGGTCTGTCAGGTCGCTTCGAGCACCATGTTGAGCGGCGTCTGGGCGGCCCGCCGGACATGCGAAAAGCCGCCGGACTGGATGACCTCCGTCAGTCGGGTCTCTCCGGCCTGCGCGCCAAGCGCGAGCCCGGTTTCCTGCGCCAGCGAGGTCGGCACGCAGATCATCGTCGACGCCGCGTAGTATAGCCTTCCGACCGGATTGATGTTTTCCTCAAGCGTGTTGCCGGCCATCGGCTCGACCACCATCCAGGTGCCGCCCTTCTTCAGCGCCTGGCGGATATGCGCCGCCGCGGCCTTCGGGTCGCCCATATCGTGCAGGCAGTCGAAGCAGGTGATCAGGTCGAAGTCCCTGCCGCCGAAATCCTGCGCCCGGCCGACCTCGAAAGTGAGGTTGGTCAGCCCGTGCGAGCGGGCATGCGCGGTGGCGGCGGCAATCGAGGCCGGATGGAAATCATAACCGGTGAACCGCGAAGCCGGGAACGCCTGCGCCATCAGGATGGTCGACAGCCCGTGCCCGCAGCCGACGTCGGCCACGACAGCTCCCGCCTTCAGTCTGTCGACGACCCCGTCCAGCGCCGGCAGCCAATCCTGCACGAGTGCATTGACGTAACCCGGCCGGAACAGGCGTGCGACCGCGCAGAACAGGCAGCCGGCCTGATCGCCCCAGGCAACGCCGCGCCCGGTCTTGAAGGCCGCCTGCACCTTCGGCTGGTTCTCGACCATCGCGGCCGCTGTATCGAAGCCACCGATCAGATTGACCGGGCTGTCGGGCTCGGCAAACACGAAGGACTGCTCTGGCGTCAGCGAGAACCGCCCATGCTCATAATGCACGTAGCCGGACGCCGCCTGCGCCGAGAGCCATTCCCTGACATAGCGGGGCGCGCAGCCCGCCGCCTCGGCAAGTTCGTCGGCATTTGCCGGCCCGATCTCCCGCAGTGTCTTGTAGAGGCCGAGCGCGTCGCCGATGCGGACCAGCGGCACGCTGACCGCGCCGCCAAGATCGCCAAGGATGCGGCCAACCAGTTCATTGAGCGTTGCTTCATTGAGTTGTGTCATGTCGGTTTCCTCCTCAAACGGCGCTTTGTCGCTCCGTCGATGCGAGGGATAGAACCCGCAATGGCCCTTGGCATGATGCGCCTGTCCCGCGCGGCCAGGGAATTCGCGGGCCTTACAGGGACAGATGTCCCGCCTTCGCAGCCAATGCCGCCGTCAATCCATCTCAGGCGCCCGGCCCTTGCCGGACAGCGTCATGACGATTGCCTGCGAGCGGCTGTGCACACCAAGTTTGCTAAAGATCACCGACAGCTGGTTGCGCACGGTCTTGACGCTCTTGTCGAGGCGCTCAGCGATCGCACGGTTGTCGAGCCCCTCCGCGACCAGCCCCAGCAGCGCCGTCTCAGCGGCTGTCAGGCCGGCCTCGCGGATGGCCTGCGGCTGCGTGGGCCGCTCGCGCCCGAGGAAGGCGGCGAGCTCGTCCTGGAACACCGCCCAGGCCGGTTCGTTCGGCAACAGCACGTGGTTCTTGCTGTCAAGCGGCACGAAGCGCGCACCGGGAATCGCTGCCGCAAGCTTACAGCCTTCGTCGAACGGCACGCGCATGTCGCCGCGACTATGCGCGATCAGCGTCGGCACGCGCAGCCTTGCCGCAAGGTCCAGAACATCGATCCCCTGCATGTGCGAGAGCAGCTGCGCGGCGACGTCGGGGGTTGCCGTCACACGTTCGAGGTCACCCCACCAGCGATGCTGTTCCGGCGTCCCGTCAGGGATGAATAAATTGGTGAAGAACCGGCAGAATGCCGGGTTTTCGCGTCCCCAGCCAATGCGCACGAAATTGACGAGTGTTTCCGCTTCCAGCCGCTCGGCCTCGGTTTTCGCCCGAACTCTGCCACCCTGGCCGTAAGCGTTCAAAAGCACAAGATGCGACACACG
>NZ_JBFUGJ010000228.1:0-9825 GCF_056402975.1 Mesorhizobium sp. P3_A9
TCGATGATCCGGCGGTGCTCGCCGCCCTCGATGCCAAGGGCTTTGGCTTCGCCGGCATTTTCGACGTCGATGGCGAGGACAACCTGAAGACACTCTATGACAAGGCGCCGGCCTATCATGCGATCGTCGATACCGTGGCATCAGACATCGCCGCGCTGCGCGCCGAGATGAAGGCCGGCGGGCGCACGCTCTATGAGGTGACCGACGGCAATGTCGGCCGCATCATGGACATGCGCTGGCTGAAGACCGGGGCGGCGCGCTTCCGGCTGGTCGGCGTCGTCAACCGGCTCGACCGGCATGATTTCGCTGCCCTGGAGGGCGACAAGAGCTGTGGCGAGGTGCGTTTCATCTATCGCCTGGCCTATAGTTTCAAGAAGGGCGGCAAGGTTCTGGCCTCGCGGCTGCCGTTCAACTTCAACGCCGTCTACAGTGCGGCAGCCGATGCCGATGGCGGCTGCGTCGGCGTAGCCGGGCGCTGGACGCCGCAGCTTGACGAGACCGTCGATGCCGGCTGGCTGACCGGCGGGCCGCTGGAGCGGGCCGGGCTCACCTTCAAGCAGCTCGAACTCAATGCGCAAGTGGTGCGCTTTCCCTCCGGTCAGGAGACTGAATTCGGTGGGCAGGCGGCCTATCTCATGCGGATCTTCGGCATCGAAGGCGCTGCGGTCAGCGAGAAGCCGCTGGAGAACACGCCGGACACAGCGCGGCTCTCGCAAGACGCGGCGCTGAAGAAAGAGCTCGCCGATTATGTCAGCGCCAACGTCGCGGCGATCGATCTCGGAGTCTACGAAATCCCCGACGCATTTCTGGCGAAAAAAATCATCTCATGGTCGACGTTCGGCAGCGCAAGACAGGCCAATCATCCGTTTACGCAATTATTCCAACCCAAGGAATTCGCATCGCTCGATTATTCCTCGCCGAAACTTGTGCGCACGCCGGAGGCGCTGGTCGAGCGCTTGGACAATGGCGCTTGCCAGGGCTGTCACCAGGCGGGTTCCACCGCCGGGTTCCACTTCATCGGCCTCGATGACAAGACGACATCGCCGCTCAACCGCATCGAAGTCGGCATCTCGCCGCATCTCCATGCCGAAATCCCCCGGCGCCAGGCCTGGCTGCGCGCAACGCAGGACGGCAAGCAGCCGAACCGCTACCGGCCGCTGTCCTTCGCGCCGCCTGCGACGTGGACCGATACCGGCGATGTCGATTACGTGCCGGCCGAGATGGCGATGCCATGCCTGATGCCGGACGACGCCAAGCGTTTCGGCGCGACCTGGCAATGCGGTGGCGGCACCGTCTGCACGCCGCTGGCGACAGCATCAGGCGTGCGCACCACGCTGGCGCAATGTCTGTTGCCCAAGGACAGCCCAAAAATGTTCTCCGGCCATCCCTGCCTGACCGGGTCGATTGCCAGCAATGCGACGCAGCCTTTCAATGACCGCTACAGCATCACGGGGCAGTTCGCGGCCTTTGCGCCGGATGTCTCGCGCGCCGCCTACACCTGCCGTCCGCCGAAGATCGGTGTGCCTGCAGGCATCGCCTATCGCGGTTGTGACGACAAGGACCGTGCCTTCACGGCCTTCAAGCCAGGCAAAGCGATGCCTTCCGAAATCTGCGGGATGGTCGGCGGAAAAAAATTCGACATCTGCGTGGCGACCAACAATTTCGACCAGTGCCTTGGCGGCGCCGTCAATCGCGGCAACCGGCCGGCCTGTGATGCCGAGCATTTCTGCCGCGAGGATTATATGTGCCAGTCAATGCCACCCGACACGCCGGGCATTTCGAAAGTGAAAGGCATCGGCTTTTGCTCGCCGACCTATTTCATTTTCCAGATGCGCATCGACAATCACGCAACACCTTGGGCGAGCCCTACCAGCGCCTCCAAGGACGCGGGATTCGGCGCGGCGGAGGAGAAGTGAGGGCCCGACAGCTACCTCTGACAGACGCCCATCGGCCGCCTCACAGCGGGATGTTGTCGTGCTTCTTCCAGGGGTTCTGCATGTCCTTGTTGCGCAGCATCCTGAGCGCGCGCGCAATGCGGCGGCGGGTCGAGTGCGGCATGATCACGTCGTCGACATAGCCGCGCTCGGCGGCAACGAATGGCGATAGGAAGCGATCCTCGTAAGCCTTTGTATGGGCTGCGATTTTTTCCGCGTCGCCGATGTCCTTGCGGTAGATGATCTCGACCGCGCCCCTGGCGCCCATCACCGCGATCTGCGCCGTCGGCCAAGCATAGTTCATGTCGCCGCGCAGATGTTTCGACGCCATCACGTCATAGGCGCCGCCATAAGCTTTTCTGGTGATGACGGTGATCTTCGGCACGGTTGCCTCGGCATAGGCAAAGAGCAGCTTCGCACCATGCTTGATCAGCCCGCCATATTCCTGCGCGGTGCCGGGCAGGAAGCCTGGGACATCGACGAAGGTGACGATCGGGATCGAAAAACAGTCGCAAAAACGCACGAAGCGCGCCGCCTTGCGGCTGGCGTCGGAATCGAGCACGCCGGCCAGCACCATCGGCTGGTTGGCGACGAAGCCGACCGTGCGGCCCTCGACGCGCCCGAATCCGGTGACGATGTTTTTGGCAAAGCTCTGCTGGATTTCGAAGAAGTCGCCTTCATCGGCGACCTTCAGGATCAGTTCCTTGATGTCGTAAGGTTTGTTGGCGTTGTCGGGGATCAGCCGGTCCAGCGACGGATCATGGTCGGTGACCGACTGGTAGCATTCGATCTCAGGGGTTTCCGATGTGTTCGATGCGGGCAAGAAATCGACCAGCCGGCGCATCTGCAACAGTGCCTCGACATCATTGTCATAGGCGCCGTCGGCGATCGAGGATTTCGTCGTGTGCACGGAGGCGCCGCCAAGGCTCTCGGCCGTCACCGTCTCATTGGTGACGGTCTTCACCACATCCGGCCCGGTGACGAACATGTAGGAGGTATCGCGCACCATGAAGATGAAGTCGGTCATGGCAGGCGAATAGACGTCGCCGCCGGCACACGGGCCCATGATCACCGAAATCTGCGGAATGACGCCGGAGGCCAGCACGTTGCGCTGGAAGATTTCGGCGTAGCCGCCAAGCGCCGCCACGCCTTCCTGGATGCGCGCGCCGCCGGCGTCGTAAATGCCGATGATCGGCGCACGGTTGCGCAGCGCCATCTCCTGCACCTTGATCACTTTTTCGGCATGGGCTTCCGACAGCGACCCGCCGAACACTGTAAAATCCTTGGCGAAGAGGTAGACCGGACGGCCATTGACCGTGCCCCAACCGGTGACGACACCATCGCCGGCGATCTTGGTCTTCTCCATGCCGAAATCGGTCGAGCGGTGCTCGACATACATGTCGAATTCCTCGAAGGAGCCTTCATCGAGAAACACCTCGATGCGCTCGCGCGCGGTGAGCTTGCCCTTCTTGTGCTGAGCGTCGATGCGCGTCTGGCCACCACCCATGCGGGCGATGTCGCGCCGGCGCTCGAGTTCCTTGAGTACATCCTTCATGGCCGATCTCCCGAGCAGGCTGCATTTCGTGGTAATGGCACCCGCAGGAGAGTGCAAGCGCAGCGGATCGATGCTCAAACGCTAGTCAACCCACGAACGCCTCAAGCAACTTGTTGGCGTATTAACCGGCTAGCCTGGGCTCTGCAGATACGGCCTCCGCCGTCAATCTGAGCCCGAGCGCCTTCATGACGCCAAGCAGCGTTGACAGCTTCGGATCGCCCTTGTCGCTCAGCGCTTTGTATAGCGCCTCACGCGTGACGCCGGCATCTTTGGCGATCGATGTCATGCCTCGTGCCCTGGCAACGTTGCCGAGTGCATGGGTGATGATGGCAGGATCACCGTCTTCGAATGCCGCTTCGATATAGGCAAAGATAGCTTCCTCACTGTCGAGGAATTCAGAAGCGTCCCATTTGGTTGTATCGATGATCATTTGACCCCCTTCGCCATGCTGATGGCTTTTTTGATGTCAGCTTTTTGCGATGACTTGTCGCCGCTGCAGAGCAGAATGATAATCGTGTTGCCGATCTTTACGAAATAGACGCGGTAGCCTGGGCCATAGTCGACCCGCAATTCCCCGATGCCATCGAAAAACTTGGCATCGCCGAGATTGCCAAGCTCAACGCGGTCGATCCGAATCTGAATGCGCGCCTTGGCCCGGGTGTCCTTGAGAGACTTGAACCAGTCGGCGAACTCGGCAGTTTTGCGAACTTCGATCATCGGCATTTGTAATCCAAAGTTCACAATCAATCAAATGAAATGTGAATTGTAGTTCACGGATTGCTCATATGCGTGTGCGTCGCCCGTCGGGTATGACGACGAACTCCCTTCATATCAGCTTATCAAGGGCCGTTTTGCTGCGCTGCAACATGACGCCCCTTGCATTCGGGGGCGAACTCAGCCATATGCAGCCCATAGGCGCTTGGGCCGGGAGATTCCGGCCTTCTCGACAAATGAGACTGGTTGCGTCTGTTTTCCCTCTTCCCGACAAATCGGTAAGGCGGCGAAAAAGCCCCGTGGCATGACGCCTGCGGGCACGACAGCGCAGCCGAGTGGACGTTGACGTCCGCCCGCCTTGTCGTTTCATATCAAATTTTTCGACGGCAGGTTGCGCCCTGCCGCCATCGATGTTTGCGGCCACGGAGCCGCGTGAAAGAAGATTATTTTGACCAACGAAAACACATTGCCCGGCAACGTCACTACGGAACTCACCGGTTTCGCGGCGCTGGGAATTACGGGTGCGCTGCTCAAGGCCACCCACAATGCCGGCTTCAGCGAACCGAAGCCGATCCAGATGCAGGCGATCCCGCCGCAGCTGGAAGGCCGTGACATTTTCGGCATCGCGCAGACCGGCTCCGGCAAGACCGCGGCCTTTGCGCTGCCGATCCTGTCGAAGATCATCGCGCTCGGCACCAAGCGGCGCGCCAAGACGGCCCGTGCGCTGATCCTGGCGCCGACGCGTGAGCTTGCCGTGCAGATCGAAGACACCATCAAGATCCTAGCAAAAGGCCAGCATGTCTCCACCGCACTCGTGCTGGGCGGCGTCTCGCGCTTCAGCCAGGTGAAGAAGGTTGCGCCCGGCGTCGACATCCTCATTGCCACACCCGGCCGGTTGACCGACCTGGTGCGCGAGGGCGACCTCATACTCTCCGACACCAAATGGCTGGTGCTGGACGAGGGCGACCGCATGCTCGACATGGGCTTCATCAACGACGTCAAGCGCATCGCCAAGGCGACCGCGCCTGATCGCCAGACGGCGCTGTTTTCGGCCACCATGCCGGACGAGATCGCGGAACTGGCCAAGGGCCTGTTGAAGAACCCCGTCCGCATCGAAGTCTCGCCGCACAGCACCGCGGCGGTCGAAATCTCGCAGGGCGTCGTCTTCGCCCGCACCAAGCAGAAGCGCCAGGTGCTGTCGACGATGCTCGCCGACGAGGCGATGAAGTCCGTCATCATCTTTTCGCGCACCAAGCATGGCGCCGACCGGGTGACTAAGGACCTCGAGCGCGACGGCTTCAAGGCCGCCGTCATTCACGGCAACAAGTCGCAGAACGCCCGTCAGAAGGCGCTCAACGATTTCCGTGAGGGATCTGTGCGCATTCTGGTCGCGACCGACATTGCCGCACGCGGCATCGACGTCCCCGGCATCAGCCATGTCGTGAACTTCGACCTGCCCGACGAGGCCGAAAGCTACGTCCACCGCATCGGCCGCACCGGCCGCAACGGCATGGACGGCATTGCGATCACGCTTTGCGATCCTTCGGAAAACAGCAAGCTGCGTCAGGTCGAGCGCATCATCCGCACCAAGCTGCCGATCGTTGCCGACCATCTCGGCAGCCCCGATCCGCAGCGCAATCCGGCTGAAAAGAACGAGCGCTTCGAGCCCGCCAATGATCGCAACGACCGTAACGGCCGTCGCGACGGCAGGCGGCCGGGCGGAGAGAACAAGGGCAACGGCTTCGGCAAGAAGCGCTTCGGCGACAAGCCGGCCTTCGCCGGTGAGCGCAAGCCGGAAGGCGGCAAGCCAGCCTTCAAGGGCAACAACAAGCGCCGCTTCGGCGGCAAGCGGCCGGCGGCGCGGGCTGCGTAAGCCAGACCGCGTTGTCATCAGCCAAGCCTTTGGGCCTGGCTGGTTGCCGTGATTGATAAGAAGAGGGCGGCTGAAGCGATGCTTCGGTCGCCCTTTCGTTTGACCCTTACTTCGCCACCGCCTCGACCCAGACGGCGATTCTCTGCGCCAGGAACGCCGTGGTCGATGGCGACAGCACATCGCCGGCAATGACATGGTTGTCCGGGTCGCCGGTGCTTTCGATGGGCACCAGCTCATGCGCGCCACCCCAACGCCCGGCGATCTCACGTGTGCGGTCGGGCCGGACCACCCTGTCCATATCCGAGAAGATGAACAAAGCCGGGATGGTTGCCTTCTCCACCGGCGCCCCATAGGCAAGTTCCGTCAGCGCCTGCATCGGCAGCGTCGCGGCAACCGGATATTTGGTGGTCCAGAATTTTTCGTGCAGTGCGTTGCGCGCCACGAAGCTGCGCTCCTTGCCGATGACGAGTTCGGCGATCTGTTTACCCCACGGCATGGTCAGGAGCTCGGCGCCGGAGGCCTTGACGCCGAAATTGGGTGAGATGAACGCGATCGCGGCCACGCCATCCGATGCGCCCGGCTGCGTTGCCGCCCATACCGCCAGCGAGCCGCCGGTCGAGGTAGAGATGACGATCACCTTGTCACCGATCGCCCGGCCGATGGCGAGCGCCTCCTCATAATCGTTGATCCAGGCATTGACGCTGCCTTGCGTCATCGCCGCGCCGTCCTGCCCGTGGCCGGTGAGACGGGTGTAGAACAGGTTGGCGTCAAGCTGGTCGGCCACCTCATCGGGCAGGGGGCGGACCTCGCCCTTCGAAGCCGAAAAGCCGTGGATGTAGACGATCGACAGCGGCGTCCTGGCGTGCACCATCGGGTTGGCCCAGACGATCTCCTTCTCCAGCCCGTCGCGGATACCGGGAACGGCGGCTTCCACCTTTGCCACATAGGCCTGCGGATCGTCACCGATGACGGAAGGATCGAAACGGATCGTGGTGTCGACGGGAACGCGGGGACCAAGGACGAAGGCCAGAGCAAGGACGGCGATCAGGCCCAGCACAGCAAGCACGATCCGTCGCCCCATCGCAGACTCCACGCAACAACAACGAACCTATGGCGGCGGCCATGAACAGGCAACGGCCGCTTAGGCAGCCAACCCACCAATCCTGTGCGCATCCTATTCGTTGGGCAGCTTACGCTCGTAATGCAGCGGTCGGGCCTTCCAACTGGTCATCAAGATGATCACCCATCGGGTGACCGGCCTCGGCAACAGGCTGAGAAATTTCAGCGGCCAGCTCGTCCGGTACGGAAAGGTGACTTCGAAGCCGCCGGATTTGATTGCCTTCACCATACGGCGTGTCGCTCGACTGACCGGCATCAGGCCTGGCATTGGCAGCATGTTCTTTTCGGTCAGCGGCGTGTCGACAAACCCGGGGTTTATCACCTGGACTCGGATGTTCATCTTGTCGAAATCATACTTCAGCGACTCGGCCAGGATGTTGATTGCCGCCTTGGTGCCGCCATAGGCGGCAGTGGTCGGCCAGCCGAAATAGGCGGTGACCGATCCGACCAGCACGACATGGCCGCGCGCCCGCACGCGCATATATTCCACGACCGGCACCAGCCCGTTGATGATGCCGAAATAATTGACCTCGAAGGAGCGGCGAAAGTCCTTGACGACGAGAGCCTCTCCAGGCGTCGAAATGTAGTTTCCGGCATTGAAGACGGCGAGAACGATGGGGCCGAGTTCCTTCTCGATCGCGGCCACCGTCTTTTCCATGCGCGGCGCGTCGGTGACGTCGCAGGGAAATGCCGTGACGCTGCCCGGCATCTGCGCGGTCTCGACGATGAGCGTGTCGATAGGATCGTCGTCCAGCGCCGTTACCGCCACCGCATAGCCTTGAGACGCCAGGTCCCTGGCCAGCGAGCGGCCAATGCCGCTCGAGCCGCCCGTGACCCAGGCGACGCCGTGTTTCGGATCGGCCCGATAGAGTGTCATGCTGCGCCCTGCCGAGTTTGTTGGTGCCTTGCTCTAGAGCGGTTCACCGTTTCACGGAAACGTTGAACAGCTCTATTCTTTGTTTGGAGCAATTCCGGACGGAAAACCGCTACGCACTTTTCCTGGAATTGCTCTAGCGGTGAAGAAATCGAATGAAAAGAGTGCTTTTCGACGTTGGGTGCAAATGAACTGTAGGATATTCGTCCGCTCGCGAGGACGCCCATGCACCGTGGTGCCGGAAATGCGACTGGACCAGACGAATTCTTGCCTTGAAACCGAAGCTTCGGGTTTCTAGGGTTTCGGCGTACGCACACAAGGAATCCTGAATGCCCCGTTCTGTGATCGACGCGATCGGCAACACGCCTCTGATCCGCCTCAACAAAGCTTCCGAAGAAACCGGTTGCGAGATCCTGGGCAAGGCCGAATTCATGAATCCGGGGCAATCGGTCAAGGATCGCGCCGGCCTGTTCATCATCCGTGACGCCGAACAGCGCGGCCTGTTGAAGCCGGGCGGCGTCATCGTCGAGGGAACGGCCGGCAACACGGGCATCGGGCTGACGCTGGTCGCCAAAGCGCTGGGCTACCGCACTGTCATCGTCATCCCTGATACGCAGAGCCAGGAAAAGAAGGACACGATCCGGTTGCTCGGCGCCGAGCTGATCGAGGTGCCGGCGGTGCCCTACAAGAACCCCAACAATTACGTGAAATTGTCGGGACGGCTGGCCGAACAGATGGCCAGGAGCGAGCCGAACGGCGCCATCTGGGCCAACCAGTTCGACAATGTCGCCAACCGCGACGGCCATATCCGCACCACGGCGCAGGAAATCTGGGCCCAGACCGGCGGCAAGGTCAACGGTTTCGTCTCGGCGGTCGGTTCCGGCGGCACGCTTGCCGGTGTTGCCATGGGGCTGAAGGCCAAGAGCAACAATGTGAAGATCGCGCTTGCTGATCCGCTTGGGGCCGCGCTCTACAGTTTCTACACCAGCGGCGAATTGACGTCCGAGGGCAGTTCGATCACCGAAGGCATCGGGCAGGGGCGCATAACCGCCAACCTCGAAGGGTTCACGCCGGACTTCTCCTTCCAGATCAGGGATGAGGACGCGCTGCCGATCGTCTTCGACCTGATCCAGGAAGAGGGCCTTTGCGTCGGCGGTTCGACCGGCATCAACATTGCCGGCGCCATCCGGCTGGCCAGGGAATTGGGCCCCGGCCACACCATCGTGACCATTCTTTGCGACTATGGCACGCGCTATCAATCGAAGCTGTTCAACCCGGAATTCCTGCGCGAGAAGGGCCTCCCGGTGCCGGGCTGGATGGAGCTGAAGAGCAAGATTTCGGTGCCTTTCGAAAAGGTCGCGTGATGGCGCACAAGACCGAAGCGCTGTTTCGCGACGATGCTTATCTCAGCACGGCGGATGCGACAGTCATTGCCATCAATGATCGTGGCGGCATCATCCTCGACCGCACGATCTTCTACGCCACCTCGGGTGGCCAGCCGGGAGACGCCGGCTATTTCGAGCGCGCCGATGGCAGCCGCATCGCCATCGCCGCCACCATTACCGGTGAAACCAAGGACGAGATCATCCATGTGCCGGCGCCGGAACAGGCGGCCTTTGCGGTTGGCGAGAAGGTGAAACTCGCCCTCGACTGGGAGCGTCGGCATCTCCTGATGCGCATGCATGCGGCCTGTCACCTGCTTACAGTCGTTTGCCCGTTTCCAATCACGGGTGCTGCTGTTTCCGAGGTCGTCAGC
>NZ_JBFUGJ010000229.1:0-9736 GCF_056402975.1 Mesorhizobium sp. P3_A9
GCCCAGGAATGTTTAGCTGCGGGCGGAGGTGCCAGAACCAATGCTTGATTCACCGTCAGCCCTGCCAGAATTGATGCAAAGCCTGTGGCTATCGCCGCGCTATCGCCGCTGACCGTCGTCCGGTCAGCTTTCGCGCGGCGGGGTACACCAGGTGCGTCCTTCTGAATTGGTGCCCCCGCTACATCGGCGGTGAATGCCTTTGTCAGACGGGCCTCACCGGTCATGATGGTGAACGCAACGGCGTGCGGTTCCGCAGGCAGAGGCTCTGGGGGCGCGAAATCCGCAAACAGTTTAGGGTGCGCCGCGGGCCGGGGTTTGGCCAATAGGTCGCCAATGTGGAGAGGTTGCGCCGGAAGCGCTTTGACTGTAAGGTTCATTTCGGTTCCGATACGATCTTAGCGCCGACCTTGCCGTTTCCGCGGCGGTCGGCTTTTTCGTTTCAAATTCGTGTCGGTCGATTTGGTCGTCGGGCTAGGAAGACGTGCGGTTTTCTGCCAGTTCGCCCATGGCAGGGGCGTACCAGAGATATTTCGCCATCATGTCGCGGAACTTCGACGCCTGTCGCAGCTTCTCGAGCACTCGTCGCACGTTGGGGCCGGTGTTTGCCCGCTCGCTCGGCGGCAGTGATATCGCCAGTTCGAAGAACATCTCTCCAGGACGTCCGTCCTGATTGGCGCCTCGCGCCGTGAACATCACCATGCCAGGCGTCATCGCCTCGCCTGGGAATAATTCGGCAACTGTCAGCGGACGCAGATCGCAAAACACCGGCGGCCGATCGAGCACCGTCAGATGGCCAAGCCGCAAAGCTCGGCGGCGCTCAGCGCGGGACATCAACGCGGCCGTCAAGCTTCCCACCCTGCGCGAGCACGCTCTTGGCGCTTGGCGCGCGCTGCTGAGCCGCGGTCGGAAGGTGTCCAAGTGTCCGCGTTGTCGATCAGCTTAATGATGGTGCCGACCGCGACGAGAGTCCGGCCACCGAGCCGATTGAAGGATAATTTGCCTTCGGCCTCAAGGCGATACAGCGACGAGGGGGAAAGACCGAGCAGTTCGGCAGCAGTCACGAGCGGGAGGAATGGCCGCTGGCGCCAGGGGATTTCCGGTTTTGGGGTTTTGGTGCGATCGGCGCGCGACGGCGCGGCTGCAGCTTGGACTGCCATCTGACTTGCCTTTCAACGAAGCGCTACGCGCTCATTTTTCGGGAGGGGGTGCGTCGCGCCACTCCGGGCCAGCCAGTTCATCAGGTTCGCAAAATCAAATGCAACGCAAATGCACTCTATCAGGGTTCAGTATGATGTCAAGCCTAAACGGACATCAGTACTTGCGTACAATGCGATGGTTGTTCATCACATCGCACCGATACTAATTCGTATGTCGTTTTTATTTGTGTATGTCGAAACTAGAATCTCAACGCGGCCCGACGCGATAGCTCTTCGGTGGCGTCAACAATGAAGGCCGAATAATGCTTCTCGATCATTTCGCTGCTCGTATCGTGAAGCGCCGCCACCAAACGGACGGGCAGGCCGGCTTTCAACCCGCGAACAATCGACGAATGTCGGAAAGCATACATAATAGTGTCCGTCGGCAAGCCGGCCTTTGCGATGGTTGCGGACCAAAATTTGTCGACTTCGTAGGCCGGCCCCCAGGCCCGCCGACGGTCCTTCTCCCACTTCACCGGCCCGACGCTGCGGTATGCCCAGCGCTCAAGCAGTGGCGCGTCGGCCTCGCGGTTGGCCAGCGCCGGCTGCAGCCGCTCCACGACTTCGGCCGCAACCGGTGTCGATACTGCGGGCCTGGCCTTTGCAGAGCGGCCTTTCGAGGATCCGGGCATCATCAACCGGGAATGTTCGATCTGGACGTCGCCGACCCGGAGCAGCCGCATTTGCGAGTGGCGTGCGCCAGTCGACGCCGCCACGAGAGCCAAGCGGCCGAAGTCGGTGTCAACCTCAAATGCCGCATCGACGGCCGACCTGATTTGTTTGTCGGTTAGCAATTGCTTCCGGGCATCGGCGGTCACGCTCAGCGCCCGAGTCCCGACTTTAATCTCCATAGGTAGATGGGCCGGCAGCTCGCGCCTATGGCGTTCAGCGGCCGAGTTGAGGGCCGCTCGCAGGTCATTCAGCAGCCTGTTCAATGTCGACGGTGTAATCGGCTCTGGGGCACCTTCGGCCGGTGTGACTTCGCCCTGGTCGCGGACAGACAACCTAGCTCGCCATTCCTCGATGATGCTGGCCCGGAGTTTCGAAAGACGCGTCCCGGCAAATTTGTGATCGGACAGAACATGGCGGGTCAGGCGCCCTTCGGCGTTGCCGCCTTCACGCACCGATCGCTTTTTCCGCTCGGCTACATAGGCCGCCACTGCGGATCGAACTGTCGGACCATCCGAGCCGGCTGMAGATGTTTGGCTGGCCTCGTATTGTCGTTTGCTCCAGTCGAGGGCAGCGGTGACGGCAGCTCGATATGTCAGCGTGCCGCCCGCCGGCGTTCCGTCATCATCGGAGGCGCCGAGCTTCTCCTCAACGCGATGGCCCTCGGCAACGATCTTGGCTATCCAAACGCCGGCGCCGCAGGCCGGCTTGCGATACCCCAGGCTCACGCCGCCGCGGCCGCCACTGACCCCTTGCCAATAGGGATTCTTCCGCGGCGCTAGACGACCGCGCTTGGACGGGCTATCGATGTCAGAAATTCGCCGTCCCACAGAGCGTCCCACACAGATTGGAGAGATGACTGTGATAAGCATAACGGCAAGTGGCCGGGATACAAGGCTTTCAGGATATCATCTTTATCCGGCACGGACCTGAGCATCGCCCTCCGAAGGCAGAGGTCACAGGTTCGAATCCTGTCGGGTGCGCCAACGTACATTCGCAAATCGACCACGTTTCGCTTTTTTCGGTTGTCGGAACGTTGATATTTGAAGGCCGGTGCCGATCCCGCCCGTCGCCTGCGTTGAAACCTCATTTCCGAGTTGGACAGACGAGAATGGACCGCTAGTGTAGCGATTCAACGACAATGAAGCTGGGCGGCTTATGTATAAACAGGGGGTACCATCGCCGAAGCGCTCGGTCGTAGTCAGACGAAAAGCTACGTCTTGCCCGCACCTCACGCGAACATCTTGCCAAACTTGCAACTGCGAGCACGAAAAGCGAGCGAAAATGCCCCGTAAACGGCCTTGGGCTCACTTCCTCGAAGCTGTGCTCCAACCCCACTGCCGCATCATGCACGAACTGGGCAACCTCCCAGTCGATCTGCAAGATTTTAGATCTGTCTACGCCGCGAGCCGAGACCGCCACGGATCAGGCTAACCGAAACGCTCGGTCGCCTGGTCCCAGCCTCGACGGCACCCGTCGCGGCAGAAGGACAGTTTAACTATCCATCGTTACCGATCACACCTTGAAGTCAGGAATTGCAGTGCCACGAGGACGTAAACCCGGGACGAAGAGTGCGGCTCCCAAGCCGGAAAAAGTAGCACCACCGATTGCGACAACGCTCTGGGCTGCAGCCGACAAGCTGCGGGGCAACATGGATGCTGGCGAATACAAGCACGTTGCGCTTGGCCTGATATTCCTGAAATACATCTCGGACCGATTCGACGCCCGCCGCAAAGCTGCGCTCACCGACCCTGAAGAACGAGATCTTGTCGACGACCGCGACCTCTATCTCGCCGACGGGATCTTTTACGTCCCCGATCGCTCGCGCTGGGACTTTCTCAAAGAAAACGCGACCAGCACCAAGCCCACAGTCGGCGAGTTGCTGGATCAAGCTATGCTCGACATCGAAGCTGAGAATTCCAGCCTTCGCGGCGTCCTGACTAAGAACTATGCGCGCCAGGAACTGGATCAGACCAAGCTCGGCGAGGTCCTGAAGCTGTTCTCCGACATCAAGTTTGACGACTCCCACAAGGGGCAAGACGTTCTAGGCCGTGTCTACGAATACTTTCTCGGCGAGTTCGCCAAGATGGAGGGCAAGCGTGGCGGGCAGTACTACACCGCCGGCTGCGTGGTGAAGCTGCTAGTCGAGATGCTGGAGCCGTTCAAAGGCCGCGTCTATGACCCTTGCTGTGGTTCCGGCGGCATGTTCGTGCAGTCCGAGCGTTTCGTGGAAGAGCACGGCGGCCGGCTCAACGAAATCTCCGTCTACGGTCAGGAGTCCAACGCAACGACGTGGCGCCTCGCAAAGATGAACCTTGCTATCCGTAGCATCGAAGCCAATCTCGGCCCCAAATGGGCGGACACCTTTCACGAGGATCTTCATAAGGGCCTGATGGCGAAATACATCCTAGCCAACCCGCCGTTCAACGATAGTGACTGGGGCGGTGAAAAACTGAAAGGTGACGGCCGCTGGAAGTATGGTGTCCCACCCGTAGGAAACGCCAACTTCGCCTGGCTCCAGCATATTATCCACCATCTTGCGCCAGATGGATACGCAGGCGTGGTGCTGGCCAACGGTTCCCTCTCGAGTCAACAATCGGGGGAAGGTGACATCCGCCGGGCCATGATCGAGGGGAGTGAGATCGCGGAACCGAATGGAACGAAGACACTCCTTCCAGGGCTCGTTGACTGCATTGTGGCCCTCCCCGGCCAGCTCTTCTCCACGACGCAAATCCCTGTCTGCCTCTGGTTCCTCACGCGCGACAAATCCAACGGTATCTCACGCGACAAGAAGTTACGAAACCGTACAGGTGAGATCCTTTTCATCGACGCGCGCGGGCTCGGCACGATGGTCTCGCGGACGCTGAAGGAACTGACCGACCAGGACGTCGCCAAGGTCGCTGATACCTATCATGCCTGGCGCGAGGTTGGCGGTCGTTATGAAGACGTGCCTGGTTTCGCGCGAGCTGCCAACGTCAAGGAAGTGGCCGATCAAGGGTATGTTCTGACACCGGGACGTTACGTTGGAACTCGGGAAAGCGACATCAAAGAAGAACCCTTCGACTTCAAGATGGGGAAGTTGATCGAGGCGCTGCGCGAGCAGGTGGATAAAGGCGCCATGCTCGACGATCGCATCCGAAAGTCTCTGGCGGGAATTGGCTATGGCTGGTGATTGGCAACCAGTTCCGTTGGGATCATTGGCGGCAGACCACGAGGGTGCAATTGCAATTGGCCCTTTTGGCTCGGCGATGAAAGCTGAACTTTATACTTCGAATGGCGTCCCGGTCATCCGGGGAACGAACATCAAATCCAGTCGCAAATTGGGCGGGGACTGGGTTTTCATTCCAGAAGATTTTGCTGACGCAATGCCGCGCTGTGTTGTCCGTGAGGGTGATCTCGTGTTCCCTCATAGGGGTGCGATCGGCGAAGTCGCACTCGTACCCGGAAACCGGGATCGGTATTTTCTATCGACGAGCTTCATGAAAATCACGCTGGATCGGGAGAAGGTCGATCCCAGATATGCCGCTTACTACTTCAGGTCGGCCGTAGGGCGCTCGGAGATTATGCGGTTTGCGTCGCAAGTGGGCACCCCTGGAATCGGGCAACCGCTGACATCGCTTCGCCAGTTTGTCATCCCAGCGCCTCCGGTGTCGATACAGCGCGCAATTGCGGACCTACTATCGGCCCTCGAAGACAAGATTGAGCTAAGCCAAGAAATGGCGGCAACCTTGGAAGAGACAGCGCGGGCGTTGTTTAACAGCTGGTTTGTAGACTTCGATGCAGTTCGCGCCAAGGCCGAAGGACGCGACCCCGGGCTTTCAGTTAAGACGAGTGCGCTCTTTCCGGAGCGCTTCGGAGCAGATGGCTTGCCTGAAGGGTGGGTGAAGCGGCCGCTCCTTCAATTCGCGCGTCTGATTTCGGGAGGGACCCCCAAGACTGACGAGCCAGCTTATTGGAATGGCCTGCTGTCTTGGGCTAGCGCCAAGGACGTAAGCCAGTGTCCCGATCGATTTCTGATCGGGACTGAACGAACTATTACAAAAAGGGGCCTAGACGAAAGCGCAACCCGTATCGTGCCTGCGTTTTCGACCGTCTTCGTCGCCAGAGGTGCAACTACAGGAAGACATTGTCTGTTGGGGCGTGAAATGGCTATGAATCAGACGTGCTACGCGCTCGATTCGATTAAAGAGACACCCTTCTGGCTGGCCTGCGCCTTCACGCACCTGGTGGATGAATTGGTGCAGAGCGCGCACGGCTCTGTATTCGACACGATTACCACCACAACGCTAGGTACCGCCAACGTTATTGATGGTGGGCAGGCATTAATGGGCGCGTTTGAGATATCGGTTCAGCCACTGTATCAGCGCATACTTGGGCTCATTGAAGAGGCCGCTATACTGCGTACTCTCCGCGACACGCTGGCACCCAAGCTGATCTCCGGCGAGCTTCGGATCAAGGACGCCGAGAAGGCGGTGGCCGCATGAACGAACGAGGCGTCGACTTTGCCTGGTCCATATTTTCAGACCTACCTGATGAGCCAGAAACCAAATACGGCGCAATGCTGGTCAATTGGAACGGTCAGACGGGCCGGACGACATACGACATGGCGCAATCCTACAAGACAGCCGCCTTCCGCTTGCTGGACGAGGCTAGCAGCTGCAACGAGTCCTGGGAGAGCATCGATCCGATTTTGTTCTGCTTCCGGCACGCTCTCGAACTGAACCTCAAGGCGATCCATGAGGCCCAACCGCAGCGAAACCATGGCCTCCGCGACCTCGCTTTCCAACTGCACGAGCGTCTGACAGGTTGTTATCAGCAGTCGCAGTTGGACTGGCTCAGGGATCGCATTCTGGAGTTCGATACCGTCGATCCACGTTCGACGGCGTTCAGGTATGACGACGTCGCCAATGCCAATGTCGCGCCTGAGGTTTGGGTCGACTTCGCGCGGCTCCGTCGGATCATGAACGCAATCTTCAGCGCACTTGACAGGGTCCGGCTTGACGACTTCGAGCGTGTCAGGAAGGAACCCTGACGATGCCCTACTCGCTCCAGATGCTCCGCGCCCTGCTTGAGCTCCACCCAGACCGTGCGGAGCCTCTCAGGATTCACATAGAGGCCTTGGAGCGCAGCATCGAGAGCCAGCCGGCCTTCTGCCTGCAGAGTGTCAGGACGCTCTTCGAAGCGGCACATTCGACGATAGGGCCACGCTTGGGTATCGAGTTTCGCAAGAAAGACGGCTTCCCGGACCGAATGCGCGGGGTGATCGATGCGATGGATTTCTCGCTAACAGATCACCCAAACGCAGCGGATATCAACGAACACATCAAGGCGCTTACCAAGGGAATCGATGACATTGCTGTCGCGCTGGCGAAACTCAGCAACGTACCCAACATGCGCCATGGCGGATCGCTCGATTGGGGAACGCTGCAGCGCCAGCATGCACTGATGCTTGGCGGCCTTTGCGACAGCCTTGTCGCCTTCTTGTTCGATGTCGCGTGGAGCCGAGCGGAACCGGGGCTGCAGGACGACGGTGCCGCGACCTACAGCACAAATGCTGCGTTCAACGAGCATCTCGATGCCGAGTACGACATGGTCGAGATAGCAGCCGCAAGCTTCCAACCGAGCTACGTTCTCTTTCACTTGGACGAAACGGCCTATGATGCCGCCCGCCTCGATTGGGAGGCAGAAGGTCTGACCGCAGGCTCTCAGGGCGCCGAGATTGCGGCATGACCGAGAGTTACGTCCTGCCGACGGAAAAACGACGCCTTGAGCTTGCAGAGGAGGCGGTCGAACTCGCAGCCCTGTCCTGGTTCGAACTGATTGGTTGGAAGTCGGTTCCCGGCGACTATCTCGCGCCTGATGGCCCCATGGGCGCCCGTACGGATTATCGGCAGGCAATCCTGGAGCCGGAGCTACGTAGCGCACTGGCAAGCCTCAATCCGGAAGCGACGGCAGCCATGGTCGATGCGGCAGTGCGAACGATCATGGCCGTGCCCAGCCAGGATCTGATCGAGAACAACAGGCTTTTCCATCCGTTTCTAGTTTCTGGCGTTCCAGTCGAGATCAACGACCGTGGAGAGACGCGAACTGTCGGGTTGCGAATTCTTGATCGCGATAGCCCCTCGGCCAACCGTCTGCTCGTCGCGAACCAGTTCATCGTGAAGGGAGACCGTGGCGTCGTTCGCACGGACCTGACCGCCTTCGTGAACGGACTCCCGGTAGCGATCTTTGAGTTCAAGAGCCCAGCCAGCATCAATGCTACGCTGGAACGGGCACATACCCAGTTGAGGAACTACGCCGAGAAATGCCCGGACCTATTCCGTGCGAACCAGGTTCTCGTCGTAAGCGACGGCATGAAAGCCCGGATCGGGTCGCTCACGGCGGAACCGGATCGGTTCGCGCCTTGGAGAACCATTGATGGAACCGATCTGGATGACAGCGGTCGGTCGGAACTCGAGGTGCTCATCCGTGGTGTCTTTGCGCCGGAGCGCTTCCTCGATTTCATCGTCGACTTCGTGGCGTTCGAGGTGAAGGACGGGACCGTCAGGTCGAAGAAGCTCGCCGGATATCATCAATTCTACGCCGTCCGGAAGGCATTGGCTTCAACCGTGGCCGCCTCAGAGAGCAGATCACGGAAGGGCGGTGTCGTGTGGCACACGCAAGGGTCTGGCAAGTCGCTGACGATGCTATTCTTCGTGCGTCAGCTCCAGTTGGCCAAGGCGCTTAAAAACCCGACGATCGTCATGGTAACGGATCGCAACGACCTGGATGACCAGCTCTTTGGCACCTTTGTTGACCATAGTGCGGCTCTACGCGGAACGCCCCGCAAAGGCGAAACAGCGGAGGAGATGCGAAGGCTGCTGTCAGTTGATATCGGCGGCCTCGTATTCACGACGATACAGCGGTTCCGTGGTGCGGATGGCACACACCCGCTGCTCACGGATCGCAGCAATGTCGTCGTGATCGCCGACGAGGCCCATCGAACGCAATACGGGTTCAAGAAGACATTCGTGGAACGCGACGGCGAGATCAGGGAAGCTGTGGGGTTCGCGGACTATCTCCATCAGGCCCTGCCGAATGCCACGGCCGTTGGGTTTACTGGGACACCTATCGACGAAAGGGATCGCGACACTTACGGAACCTTCGGCGACGTCATCGACACCTACGACATGACGCAAGCGGTGAGGGACAAGGCGATCGTTCCAATCCACTACACCGCACGGCTGGCTAGATTGCACTTAAACCTGTCCGATGAGGACCGGGTCCAACTCGACACACTGGCGGAGGAACTTGCGGAAGGAGAGGACGCTGCCGTCGAGCGGATCAAAGGCAAGCTCGCGAGATTCGATGAGGTCGTCGGCGCCCCAGACCGGGTGGAAGAAATCGCGGCAGACGTCGTCGCGCATTTCGAGAAACGCAGGGAGGCGATGGCCGGCGGCAAAGGAATGATTGTCGTGATCAGCCGGAAAGTCGCGGTGATGCTCTATGACGAGATTGCCAAGTTGCGCCCTGACTGGGTTTCGGCCGAAGCGCGCGATGACACTAGTGGTATGCTAAAGGTCGTCATTACCGGGAACCGCTCTGACGACCCTGCTTCGCTGCAACCGCACCTACGCACGAAGTCTCGGCTGGAAGCTCTCGCCAATCGCTTCAAGAAGCCGGCGTCCGGCTTCGACTTGGTCATTGTCCGTGATATGTGGCTGACAGGATTCGATGCACCCTCGCTTCACACTCTCTATGTCGACAAGCCGATGCAAGGGCATGGCCTCATGCAGGCCATCGCGCGTGTCAATCGCGTCTGGGGTGATAAGCCTGGTGGCTTGGTCGTTGACTATCTCGGTATCGGAGCCGAATTAAAGGCGGCTCTTTCG
>NZ_JBFUGJ010000230.1:0-9694 GCF_056402975.1 Mesorhizobium sp. P3_A9
CTTCTTTGCCGCCGGCGCGGACCGCCGCATCGCCTTCACCATCTTAATCCTGCTGGCGGTGGCCATCATCGTGCCGCTGCTCAACCTGGCGGTTTCATCGACCAGCGCGTTCTACATTCCGTCCTACATCGTGGCGCTGACCGGCAAATATCTCTGCTACGCGCTGCTGGCGCTCGCTCTCGACCTCGTCTGGGGCTATTGCGGCATCCTTTCGCTTGGCCACGGCGCCTTCTTTGCGCTCGGCGGCTATGCGATGGGCATGTATCTGATGCGCCAGATCGGCTCGCGCGGCGTCTATGGCAATCCGATCCTGCCTGATTTCATGGTCTTCCTGAACTACAAGGAATTGCCTTGGTTCTGGACCGGTTTCGACCATTTCTGGTTCGCCGCCATCATGGTGCTCGCGGTGCCGGGCCTGCTCGCTTTCATCTTCGGCTGGTTCGCCTTCCGCAGCCGCGTCACCGGCGTCTATCTCTCCATCATCACCCAGGCGATGACCTACGCGCTGCTGCTTGCCTTCTTTCGCAACGACATGGGTTTCGGCGGCAATAACGGCCTGACCGATTTCAAGGATATTCTGGGCTTCAACGTGCAGGCCGATGCGACGCGTTCGGCGCTGTTTGCCGCCAGCGCGGTGATGCTGGCGCTCGCTGTGTTCATCACCTGGGCGATCGTCGGCTCCAAATACGGCAAGCTGCTGATGGCCGTGCGCGATGCCGAAAGCCGCACCCGCTTCCTTGGCTGGCGGGCTGAGAACGTCAAGCTGTTCGCCTTCACCGTATCGGCCGTCATGGCCGGCATTGCCGGTGCGCTCTATGTGCCGCAGGTCGGCATCATCAATCCCGGCGAGTTCGAGCCGTCCAACTCGATCGAGGTGGTGATCTGGGCGGCCGTCGGCGGGCGCGGCACCATCGTCGGGCCGATCATCGGCGCGCTGCTCGTCAATGCCGGCAAATCCTGGTTCACCGGCCTGCTGCCGGAGCTCTGGCTGTTCGCGCTCGGCGGCCTCTTCGTCGCCGTCACGCTGCTCTTGCCGAAGGGCATCATCGGCATGTGGGATAGCTGGCGCGGCAATGCGAAGGCCTTGCGCGCAGCCGCCGTGGCTGAAGAAGCCGGCACCGAGGTTGGCGTGGCGACCGCGACTTCGAAGCCCGCTCGCTCGCCGGCGAGAAATCCAGGCGAATGGTCATGGTCCGACCCTGAGCCGCAGGCGGCGGAGTAAGCGACCATGAGCAAATCGAACACCATCCTCTATCTTGACGGCGTCTCGGTCTCCTTCGACGGGTTTCGCGCCATCAACAATCTGTCGCTGGTGCTCGACAAGGGTGAGATGCGCGCCATCATCGGCCCCAACGGCGCCGGCAAGACGACGATGATGGACATCGTCACCGGCAAGACGCGGCCCGATGAGGGCGAAGTCTTCTTCGACGGCCAGGTCGATCTGACCAGGCATGACGAGGCCGAGATCGCCATGATGGGCATCGGCCGCAAGTTCCAGAAGCCGACGGTCTTCGAAAGCCACACGATCGAGGAAAACCTGATGCTGGCGCTGAAGGGACCGCGTTCGATCTTTCCGGCGCTTTTTCATCGCCGCTCGGCGGCCGAGGCGCGGCAGATCGACGATATTCTCGGCATCATCCGGCTGGGTGACAAGCGCCATGAGCTGGCGGCCAATCTCAGCCACGGCCAAAAACAGTGGCTGGAGATCGGCATGCTGTTGGCGCAGGACCCAAAGCTGCTTTTGGTCGACGAGCCGGTGGCCGGCATGACCGACGCCGAGACCGAGGAGACCGCGCGGCTGCTCAAGGATATTGCGCGCGACCATTCGGTCATCGTCGTCGAGCACGACATGCATTTCGTGCGCGAACTTGGCGTCAAGGTGACCTGCCTGCACGAGGGCTCGGTGCTGTCGGAAGGCACACTCGATTTCGTTTCGGCCGACGAGCGCGTCGTCGAAGTCTATCTGGGGAGATGAGCATGGTCTGGCGGGTTCAATTCCATCGCTTCGATCTGTCGTTTCTCCGATTCTGGAAAAGGCGCTGAGACATGCTCGAAGTTTCCAACGCCACGCTCCACTACGGCGCCGCCCAGGCGCTGCGCGGCGTTTCGCTGAAGGCGGGGGCCGGCAAGATCACTTGCGTGCTCGGCCGCAACGGCGTCGGCAAGACCAGTTTGATGAGATCGATCGTCGGCCACCATCGGCTGACGAGCGGAAGCGTTGCCTTCGAGGGGAAGGCGCTCGACCGGAGCGCGGCGTATGACCGCGCCCGGTCGGGCATCGCATTCGTACCGCAGGGCAGGGAGATATTTCCCCTGCTCACGGTGCGCGAAAACCTGGAATCCGGCTTCGCGCCGTTGAAGCGTGCCGACCGCAACGTGCCGGCGCATGTCTTCGAGCTGTTTCCAGTGCTGAAGCAGATGCTCGGCCGCCGTGGCGGCGATCTTTCCGGCGGGCAGCAGCAGCAACTGGCGATCGGCCGGGCGCTGGTGATGCGGCCGAAGCTGCTGGTGCTCGATGAGCCGACGGAAGGCATCCAGCCCTCGATCATCAAGGACATCGGCCGCGCCATCCGTTACCTGCGCGATCAGGCCGGCATTGCGGTGCTGCTGGTCGAACAGTATCTCGACTTCTGCCGTGAACTCGCCGATGAGGTCAACATCATGGATCGTGGCCAGATCGTTCATACCGGCCCGGCGGAAGATTTAGACCGGGCTGATGTTCGCAAATTCCTGACCGTCTAGAATCGGTTCTGGACTTCGGCCGACGATCCAAAGTCTTTGGCAAGTCCAATATTTCTTCCATTCAGCTATCCGCATCTCTGGCGCGCCAGAGGCTGCATGTTAGTCTTTTCTTGGCTTTGTGAGTCGGCCGCTTCCGTATCAGTCTGGTTATCGCAGATCGAGGGCGCGGCGAAGGCCGGCAAGTTCCACGCAAGCAAGGCTTCCTAGCTTCCCTCCTGCGATCTCTGTCGTTCAACGCGTTTGGGCACACAGGCTAAGGGACAGCCATGGAACGTTACGTCGAGGACTACCAGAAGCGACGGCTTACCGAACGCGTCGATATCATCGCTGCCATCAACATCCTGAGATCACAGGGCTGCGACTACGACGACTTGATCGAGGAGATCACCAAGGTGTTCTACGTCGATMTCGATACCTTCAATGAAATCGTCATGGCGGCATAGAGCCGCCTTCGCCTATCAGCATGACGGGCTCGGCACTGATACGCGAGGTCAGCTCGCGCGCCGGAATGGCGAGGCGGTGACGCGGTTGCGGCCGCCGCGCTTGGCGTCATAGAGCGCCCTGTCGGCGGCGCTGAGCACCTTGTCGAAGCTGAGGCCCTCTTTGCTGCCGAACGCGAACCCGGCACTGACCGTGCAGCTCAGGGATCCGGTCTCGGTTTCGATCAGGCGCGTCGCGAAAGCGGTCCGGATGCGCTCCGCTGCTTCCTCGACCGTCTCCGGCAAAGTGCGCTTCAGCACCAGTGCGAATTCCTCGCCGCCCATGCGCGCGGCAACGTCGGTCTGGCGAAGATTGCCGGCGAGTTCGCCAGCAAACACCTTCAGCACCTCGTCCCCGGCCGCGTGGCCGAACTCGTCATTGATGGCTTTGAAATTGTCGAGGTCGAAGACGATCACGGCGGTGAAGGCGCCAACCGGGACATGGCCATGCATGTCGAACAGCGCGCGCCGGTTGAGCAGGCCGGTTAGGGGGTCGGTCAAAGCATTGCGGCGGTGGTGCCGGGCCAGACGCCCCTGGTTGAGCGCAAGCGACAGGGCGCCAATACCCGTCATGCTCGCGATGACGACAATGAGGCTCAATTCCTCGGCCCAGTTGCTGGGCGCATGGCCGAGAACCAGCTTGCCGTCCTCAATAAGAACCATGGCACAGAGCGCGAAGGACGCGGCCGTGGCAGCATAGAGTGCGGTGAGGCCGATCGTCAGGGCAGGGGCTTCGTCGCGGCCTTTCCAGTATTCGAGCGCTGTCGCGACCAGGAGCAGAGCGGCGAAAAGGTTCTCGAACATGAAGCCGAGGCCGTCATAGCCCAGAGCCATGGCAGGCAGCGCCACCGCTAGCGAAACGCAACCCAACAGTGCCCGTGGCAGCGGCGAGCCGCCGGTTCTGAACTGGTAGGCAGCTCCCCGCATCGTCGAGAAGCCGAGCAGCAACAGGGCCAGGGTGGCGATGCCGAGCAGGCGCCCGGGCATATCGATATAGGCGTCATAGACAAAGATATCGCCGACCACGAACACCAGGCTGATCGCCCATGTCAGCAGGAATTTTTCCGAGCGCGCGGTCAGCCACATGCCGAACAATGTCAGGCTCAGGCAAGCGGCGGAGAAACCGACTGCCAGCAGAAGTGAAGTGTAGTCGAGCGACATGCCCCTCTTTCCCTGCCGGCGGCGGCTCCAGCTCTGCGGCTTGGCGTCGCCGTATTCATGCGGCAAGGAAGTGTCGATAACGTTACGATGGCGATGAAGATGCCACGAATAGGCGCTTTGCTACGCGCAAAACGCATAGATGATGCGCTTACAGCATGTAGCCGGACAACAACGTATGGTTGTCAGTCGGCCAGCCGCTTCATCAGGGCAATCGCCCCGAATGGCGCGCGTACCTTACCCTCGGTGATGAAGTAGACGAAGACGTCGCGTGGCTGCACCGGCGCGTCTGTGGTGGGATCGGCGCGCCGCAAATCGGCCGGCTGCTTGCCTTCCGCCCAGGTTTTTACCCGCGCAGCCCATTCGTCGAGGCCCTTTGGTGTGTAGCAATCGGGATTGTCGTCCGAGCCAGTCTGCAGCCGTGCATAGACGAAGTCACCGGTGACATCGGCGATATCAGGATATTTGGCATGGTCGGCATAGACGATCGCCGCCTTGTATTTGCGGGCAAGTGCGGCGAATTCCGGCACGATGAAACTGTCGTTGCGCACTTCGAGCGCGTGGCGCAGCGCGACGCCATCCTGCTTTTCCGGCAGCAGTTTCAAAAAGGCCTCGAAATCGTCCGGATCGAACTTTTTGGTCGGCGCGAACTGCCACAGGATCGGCCCGAGCTTCTCGCCGAGCGCGGCAACGCCCGAGCCGAGAAAGCGCGCCATCGATTCACCGGCYTCGCCSAGCACGCGSCGGTTGGTGACGAAGCGGTTGCCCTTCAGSGAATAGACGAAACCGTCCGGCGCTTCRCYRGCCCATTTGACGAASGTSGGYTCCTTGAAGCTGGAATAGTAGGTGCCGTTGACCTCGATGCTCGGCACCTGCCGGCTGGCATATTGCAGCTGTTTAGCCTTGGAAAGTTTCTCGGGATAGAAGGACGTGTCCCAGGGCTCGAAGGTCCAGCCGCCCATGCCGGAGCGGATTGTTCCCGATTTGCTCATGGATTTCTCCTCCAATGTGTTTTGTCGCGAGGGGCTTGCGTTGGTAAAATCGATCCGCAACTGGCAATTTCGGTCAAGTGGGCGGTGACCAATCCGGGGAAAAGATCGTCGGCGTCCCAGAGGGGTAAAGGTCCTTCCGCGGTCGCATGACGCGAAACTGGTTTCCGTCCTCGACGATGTCGTAGAGAGCCTTGATCGGCTGATAGCGTGCACGGCGATAGTCGTGCAGCATCACGATCGTATCGGCATGACAAAGCAGCGAAGCCATGAACGCGCATTCCATGCGCCGTCGGCCGTCGATGAAGATAAAGTCGAATTTGCGCTTCAGGCTTAGCGGCCAGGTCGAATAATTGAGCTCTGGATCGCGGTCGCCAAACTTGGGTCCCTGGAGGTCCAGGCAGATCGGATGGAAACCGCCCCACTGCGGCAGCTGCGGCAGGAGTTGATCGAGGAAGGGCTGGCTGTCGTCGATCGAAAAGAGATTGTCGATGGCCAGTCTGTCCCTCAACTCAAGGATCGCCAGCGTCGTGTGGCCCATGCCCCATTCCAGGAAGGCGCGCGTGTCAGGCTTCACATGTTGCAGCAGGATGCGCTGGAACTCCGACAAATAGTCGGCGCCATAAGCCTGCGACGAGCGGACCACGCCACCCAAGGTCAGTTGGTTTTCCATAGCGCTGCCGGCCTGCATTCACATCGCCTTCGCCATGTCGACGAGCACCCATCTTGGCCGGTAAGGATTGGGCCTGCGACCCGTTTCGCGAWAGCCGTAAGCAAGATAGAGCGCGATGTTCCGTTCCATCTTTGCATTGGTGTAGAGCCGTATCTCCGGCAGGCGCCACAAGCGCGTCTGTTGATCCGCGTGACTGAGCAGCTTTATGCCAAAACCCTTGCCCTGGAAGGCGGGCGACACCGCGACGGAGAAGATCATGGCGTGATCCTCATGCCGCTCCAGCGTGAGCACACCGGCAAGTTCGCCGCCGCTCTCCAGCAGCCAGACTTCGCCGCGCGCGATGCGCGGCGCATAGTCTTCGGTCACGGGGATCGGCGGCGCGTCGAGTATGGCGTTGTAGGGGGCGTAGGCCGCTTGCGTCAGCGCGACGATCGCGGCGAGCTCTTCGGAGCGGGCAAGCCTCATGATTGATCCATTCCAGCGGCAGCGACGATCACCTTTTCCATGCCGGCGGCAATCGCCGCGACCGCAGCACGGCTGGCGTCGCCCAGGCCGTGGCGTTCGGCGATCCACTGCGGATCGTTGTAGGACAGCCAGACCTTGCCTTGCTCATCCTCCCAGGCCAGCGCCTTCACCGGCAGGTCGATGCCGGCAAGCTGCCTGTCCTGCATCAGCGGCGTGCCGCCTTTCGGGTTGCCGAAGATCAGCAATTCGGTCGGCCGCAGCGAGGCGCCGACATCGCGCGCGCCGGCTGCATGATTGATGCGGGCAAACACAAGCAGCCCCGCGCGCTTGATCACCTCAACCAGGCGATCGATGGTTTCGGTCACGCCAAAACGGCTCTGGACCGTGATGAGACCATCCCCAGCCATCACTCCGCCGCTTCGCGTTTGCCTCCGGGGCGGCGCTCCAGCAGTTCCTTGAGAAACTGTCCGGTATAGCTGCGCTTTTCGCGCACGATCGCTTCCGGGGTGCCCTGGGCGACCAGCTCGCCGCCGCCATCGCCACCCTCTGGACCGAGATCGAGCACCCAGTCGGCGGTCTTGATGACTTCGAGATTGTGCTCGATGACAACCACCGTGTTGCCTTGGTCGACCAGCTCGTGCAGCACTTCCAACAGCTTGGCGACGTCGTGGAAATGCAGGCCAGTGGTCGGCTCGTCGAGGATGTAGAGCGTCTTGCCGGTCGCCTTGCGCGACAGTTCCTTGGCCAGCTTGATGCGCTGCGCTTCGCCGCCGGACAGTGTCGTCGCCTGCTGGCCAATATGGATATAGCCGAGGCCGACCTGCTTCAGCGTCTCGAGCTTGTCGCGCACGCCGGGCACGGCGGCGAAGAAGTCGACGCCTTCCTCGACCGTCATGTCGAGCACGTCGGCGATCGACTTGCCCTTGAATTGCACGTCGAGCGTCTCCCTGTTGTAGCGCTTGCCGTGGCAGACGTCGCAGGTGACGTAGACGTCGGGCAGGAAGTGCATCTCGATCTTGATGACGCCGTCGCCCTGGCAGGCCTCGCAGCGGCCGCCCTTGACGTTGAACGAGAAGCGTCCCGGCTGATAACCGCGCGCCTTGGCTTCCGGCAGGCCCGCGAACCAGTCGCGGATCGGCGTGAAGGCGCCGGTATARGTGGCGGGGTTSGAACGYGGCGTWCKKCCGATCGGCGACTGGTCGATGTCGATGACCTTGTCGAGGAATTCCAGGCCCTCGATGCGATCGTGCTCGGCGGGATGCTCGCGCGACCCCATGATGCGGCGCGACGCCGCCTTGAACAGCGTCTCGATCAGGAAGGTCGACTTGCCGCCGCCCGATACGCCGGTGACGGCGGTGAAGGTGCCGAGCGGGATTTCGGCGGTGACGTTCTTCAAATTGTTGCCGCGCGCGCCAACGATTTTCAGGCGCCGGTTCTTCTTAGCTTCACGACGCACGCCGGGCGTCGCCACTTCAAGCGCGCCCGACAGATACTTGCCGGTGATCGAATTGGGGTTTGCCATCACCTGCTGCGGCGTGCCCTGGGCGATGATCTCGCCGCCATGGATGCCGGCGGCCGGACCCATGTCGACGACATAGTCGGCATGCAGGATGGCATCCTCGTCATGCTCGACGACGATCACCGTGTTGCCGATGTCGCGCAGGTGCTTCAGCGTGTCGAGCAGGCGCGCATTGTCGCGCTGATGCAGGCCGATCGACGGCTCGTCCAGCACATAAAGCACGCCGGTCAGGCCCGAACCGATCTGCGAGGCCAGCCGGATGCGCTGGCTTTCGCCGCCCGACAGCGTGCCGGAATTTCGCGACAGGGTGAGGTAGTCGAGACCGACATCGTTGAGGAAGCGCAGGCGCTCGCGGATTTCCTTGAGCACGCGCACCGCAATCTCGTTCTGCTGGTCGTTGAGATGTGGCGGCAGGTCGGTGAACCACTGGTCGGCCTTGCGGATCGAAAGCTCGGTGACTTCGCCGATATGCTTGCCGGCGATTTTCACGGCCAGCGACTCGGGCTTCAGCCGATAACCCTTGCAGACCGGGCAGGGCGTCGCGGACATGAAGCGCTCGATCTCCTCGCGCATCCAGGCGGATTCGGTTTCCTTCCAGCGCCGCTCGAGGTTGGGGATGACGCCTTCGAAGGTCTTGGTCGTCTTGTAGGAGCGCAGCCCGTCATCATACTGGAAGGTGACTTCGCGCTCGCCGGTGCCGCGCAGGATCGCGTCCTGGGCTTCCGTGCTCAAATCCTTGAACTTGTCGCCGAGCTTGAAGTTGTAGGCCTTGCCCAATGCCTCAAGCGTCTGCACGTAATAGGGCGAGGTCGACTTCGCCCAAGGGCTGACGGCGCCGTCGCGCAGCGATGCGTTTTCGTCAGGCACGACGAGGYTGGSGTCGATRGCGCGCTGGCTGCCGAGRCCRTCGCAGGTCGGGCAGGCGCCGAACGGGTTGTTGAASGAGAACAGCCKSGGCTCGATYTCCGGAATGGTGAAGCCGGACACCGGACAGGCGAATTTTTCCGAGAACAGGATGCGCTCATGCGTCTCGTTCTTCGACTTGTTGACMGAATCCTCGCCAGTCTGGCTGGAATCGAGCGGCTTGTCGGCAAACTCGGCCACCGCCAGCCCCTCGGCGAGCTTCAGCGCTGTTTCGATGGAGTCGGCAAGCCTTGTGGCAAGATCGCCGCGCACGACGATGCGGTCGACGACGACGTCGAKGTCRTGCTTGTACTTYTTRTCSAGCGMSGGMACRTCYGMKATYTCRTAGAAGACGCCGTCGACCTTGACGCGCTGRAASCCYTTYTTCTGCAGCTCCAGCAGTTCCTTGCGGTACTCGCCCTTGCGCCCGCGCACSATYGGCGCCAGCAKGAACAGGCGSGTGCCYTCCTCGACCGCCAGCACCCGGTCGACCATCTGGCTGACCGTCTGGCTCTCGATCGGCAGACCGGTGGCCGGCGAATARGGRATGCCGACRCGCGCGAACAGCAGSCGCATGTAGTCGTAGATYTCGGTGACGGTSCCGACCGTSGARCGCGGGTTCTTCGACGTSGTCTTCTGCTCGATSGAGATGGCMGGCGACAGGCCGTCGATCTGGTCGACRTCAGGCTTYTGCATCATTTCGAGGAATTGCCGGGCRTAGGCCGACAGGCTCTCGACATAGCGGCGCTGGCCCTCGGCATAGATG
>NZ_JBFUGJ010000231.1:0-9667 GCF_056402975.1 Mesorhizobium sp. P3_A9
GAGAAGACCCAGATCGGAGAGAAGACCCAGATCGGACCCGTTTCGTCATGGCCAACAGAGCTTAAGACCCTCGTCGATCTGATACTGAATTCTGCTCAGCCCATGTTTGTTGTCTGGGGCGCGGAGCGCATCTAGCTCTACAACGACGCCTTCATTCCAATCCTTGGCCGAAGGCATCCGACTGCTCTCGGCCTGCCCAGCCAGCAGGTTTGGGCTGAGGCCTGGGACATGATCAGCCCAATGTTCGACCAGGTCTTCCAGGGCCAGTCCGTACACATGGACGACATCGAGATCCGGATCGACAAGCACGGCGCTCCGGAGGAGACGCACTTCGCGTTCTCCTATAATCCGGTCATTCGGTCGGACACCGGTAAGGTGGGCGGAATCTTTGGCGTCTGCACGGAAACGACCGACAGATTTCTTGCTGAAAGACGCGAGCGCCTTGCTGCGGAACGTCAGATCAATCTGTTCGAACAGGCACCCGGCTTCATCATCATMATGMGCGGCCCCGACCACGTGGTYGAATTCCTGAAYGAYGCCCATCGCCTTGTGTTCAACAGCGACGATTGGCTGGGAAGACCAATCCGGAGTGCTATTCCGAGCCTCGAAGGCCAAGGGTTCTTCGAACGTCTGGACGAAGTGTTCAGCAGCGGCAAGACATTCGAGGCACAAGGCGTTCCGGTTCGCTTTCGCCGTTCGCAGGAAACTCCTGAAGAGAGCCGATACCTGACGTTCATCTACGCGCCGCTCTACGACGGCAACAGCACCATCACCGGAATTTTCTGCGAGGGGTTCGACGTCACCGAGACGTATCGCGCGAGGAAGCGTAGCGCTGCGCTGGCCGAGCTCGGTGACGCTGTTCGGCTTATTGAGAACCCGGACGACCTGGCCTACGCTGCGGCCGAAATCATTGGCCGGGAACTGGAAGTGAGCCGGGCCGGTTATGGCACGATCGATCTTGCGAAAGAGACCATTTCAATCGAACGCGACTGGAATGCGTCGGGCATCAAGAGCCTTGCCGGCGTGCTGCATTTTCGTGATTACGGCACGTATATCGAGGACCTCAAACGCGGCATCACSGTTGTCTKCGARGACGCCGASAMGGATCCRCGSACGAGCCACAAYGCSGAGGCGCTGAAGGCGATCAGCGCTCAATCCTTSATCAACATGCCGGTCACTGAAAAGGSYGGCTTYGTYGCSCTACTWTACCTCAACCACGAMAGRCCGCGMTCCTGGTYSGAGGARGAGATCGMGTTCGTTMGCGAGATGGCCGAGCGGACCCGCACAGCCGTTGAACGACGGCGCGCACAAGCGGAACTGCGCCAGAACGAAAGCCGTCTGCGTTTCCTTGATGCACTTGGAAAAGAAACGGCAAAGAGTACCGACGCAGACGCGATCCTTGAAATCACAACAAGGATGCTTGGCCAGCATCTCGGCGTGGCAATCTGTGCCTATGCGGATATGGAGCCCGATCAGGACCACTTTACSATCCGTGGSGATTGGCACARGCAAGGCTCATCCAGCATCGTCGGCTACTACAGCYTGCAGGAYTTTGGCCAGCTCGCGGTCCTGCGGCTTCATCAGGGCTTGCCCTTGATCATCAATGCCAATGCTGCCGAATTGCCGCCGGAAGAAGCCGCAGCGTTCGTGAACATAGGCATTGCCGCAACGATCTGTATGCCGCTGGTCAAAGAGGGCCGCCTGACGGCGTTGATGGCGATCCACGACAGCGTTGCACGGCCATGGACACAGAACGAGCTTGCGCTTCTCACCGAGGTCACCGAACGATCGTGGGCGCATATCGAAAGGGTAAGGTCGGACCAGGCGGCGGCCGAGACCACGGAGCGGTTGAGCCTCGCCACGCAGGCGGCGTCAATTGGAACCTGGGATTACGATCCGGGCACCGGCCGATTGCAATGGGACAGGCAGTGCCGCGCCCTGTTCGGCATCCTGTCGGATCACGACGTTTCCTATGAAGGCAGTTTTATCGCAGGCCTGCATCCCGATGATCGGGCTCGAGCGGATGAGGCGGTGAGAAAAGCTCTTTCCCCTGACGCTCCTGAACCTTTCAACATCGAGTATCGAACGATCGGCCTGGAAGATGGTGTAGAGCGTTGGGTGGCTGCAAGCGGCCATGCGATCTTTGAGGACAGGAAGGCTCTCCGTTTCATCGGCACCGTGATCGACATTTCCGGCCGCAAGAAAGCCGAGCGCCATCTGAAGATCATGAATGATACTGGAGCGGCGGTGGCGGCCGAGTTCGATCTCGACAAGATCGTCCAGATTACGACCGACGCCGGCGTGCAGTTGTCCGGGGCACAGTTCGGCGCGTTCTTCTACAACGTGCTGGACGACCAGGGCGGCAGCTACATGCTTTACGCCCTCTCCGGCGCCCCGCGTTCAGCGTTCGAAAACTATCCAATGCCACGTGCGACGGCAGTATTCGAACCGACTTTTCTCGGGACGGCCGTGGTTCGATCGGACGACATCCTGAAAGACCCGCGCTACGGCAAGAACACCCCTCGCAAAGGCATGCCAGAAGGCCACCTGCCAGTGCGCTCCTATCTGGCGGTGCCGGTCGTCTCCAACTCTGGAGGGGTGCTGGGTGGGCTGTTCTTCGGCCATGCCGAAACCGGCAAGTTTCTGCCTGAACACGAGACCGCTCTTTTGGGTATTGCCGGCCACGCAGCCACGGCAATCGACAACGCCCGCCTGTTCCAGGCGGCCGAGCGGGAACTTGCCGAGCGACGACGCGCGGAAGACGCGTTGCAAACGCTCAATTCCACGCTTGAACAGCGCGTGATCGAGGAAGTTGCAGAGCGTTCGAAGGCGGAGGAGCAGTTGCGCCAGGTGCAGAAGATGGAGGCKGTSGGCCARYTGACGGGCGGCATCGCGCACGACTTCAACAACATGCTTGCCGTTATCATTGGCGGGCTCAATCTGCTTCAGCGCAAACTGGCAAAAGGCGAGACTGATGTTGGTCGGTTTGTCGAAGGCGCAATGGACGGCGCACACCGCGCCGCGGCTCTGACACAGCGTTTGCTGGCCTTCTCGCGACAGCAACCGCTCAAGCCGGAACCCATCAACGCAAACCGCCTGGTCGGCGGAATGACCGACCTGCTTATGCGAACACTCGGCGAAACGATCAAGGTCGAGACCGCTTTCGGCGCCGGTCTTTGGCAGGTCAAGGCGGATTCCAGTCAGTTGGAAAGCGCCCTTCTCAACCTCTCCGTCAATGCGCGGGACGCCATGACGAATGGCGGCAAGCTGACCATCGAAACCTCCAACGCCTATGTCGACGAGCGCTACGCGCGTGAGTCCGCCATCGCCGCCGGACAGTTTGTGCTGATCGCGGTGACCGACACGGGAACCGGAATGTCTGCGGAGGTTCTCGCGAAAGCCTTCGACCCCTTCTACACGACCAAGAGCGTGGGCAAGGGAACCGGGCTCGGCCTGAGCCAAGTCTACGGTTTCGTCCGCCAGTCCGGCGGCAACGTCAAAATCTACTCGGAACCGGGCGTAGGCACGACGGTCAAGATCTACCTGCCTCGGCACTACGGAGATGCGCAACAGGAAGCCGACAAAGCGCAGCCTCGCACCATCGACGGCGGTCTTGCGAGCGAGGTCGTCATGGTCGTGGAGGACGAGGATCGTGTCCGTGCCGTCTCCGCCGAAGCGCTGCGTGAGCTGGGCTATACGGTGGTCGAGGCCAGCGGTCCCAATGAAGCGATCAAGATGATTGAGGCCGGGCAGCGATTGTCCTTGCTGTTCACCGATGTCGTCATGCCGGAGATGTCAGGGCGCCAAATGGTCGACATCCTGCGCAACAAAAATCCAAGGCTCAAGGTCCTCTACACCACCGGCTACACACGCAATGCCATCGTTCACAATGGCATTCTCGACCCAGGCACCCAGCTTTTGCCCAAACCGTTTAGCCTTGAGGACCTCGCCGAAAAGGTGCGTGCGATCCTTGACGACCCCTCGGAGTGACGGCGTTCCGTTGAAGCCCGCCTGCGGAGGAACGATTTGAACGGAAGCTCGTTTGCCCTGACCGGAAACAGGATGAATGAAATGGTTGCGCCTTGTGCTGTCTGGAAAGGCTTCTTGAAGGTTGGCTCCGTGACCTGCGGCGTGAAGATTGTCGGTGCTACCAGCGAGGCCTCGAAGATCCATTTCAAGATCCTGAACCGCAAGGACGGCCTTCCCGTTAAAAGAGTCTATGCCGACGAGAAGACAGGAAAGACGGTCGACGCGCAAGACCAGGTGAAGGGCTTCGAGGTTTCAAAAGACGAATTCCTTCAGATCGAGCCCGACGATATCAAGGCACTCAAGCTTACCTCTGATCACACGCTGGAAGCCGGTGAATTCGTATCAATCGTCGAGGTCGATACAAGCGACATCATTCCGGAATATGAACTCTGGATCGACCGGCGCGAACCGTGGCTAATGGATTTGCAGTGGGCTCAGCAGTTCAAGCACGATCGGGAGCGTTGAATTCCGGCTGCGCGTGAGGGGCCGAGGACATAGGTCAAACGAGCCGCGCAGGTCTAGCCACCTTGCTTCTACCAAATAAGAGTGGGATTTTCCCGCGCTAGGCGTATCTCTTCTTTTCGGAGGCTGATGAGCGAAACTGATGGATATCCAGGAAACTCGTCAGCGACCTCTCTCAATCCCTTTTGCGCCGACGCGCATCGGCCACTCGATGCCGATTCTGAAATCCAAGGGAAACTTACCCTGGGATCATCCAGCATRGGAGCGGTTATGCGGTTGGGTGCTACCAGATCTATGGTTCCTCACTTAGCCGTGAAAAATGTCAAATTGGGACCGAAAGCAGCCCGGCAGCTTCGGACTGCGAACCTTCACAAGCAGACATTGAGGGTGACGTGGGCGCATCGCGACCTGACCTTTCCTGTCGTCAACGTGCGCCGACGAAAAAAGCCCGGGGCAAACCTGGATATCTCTTATGATTTGACGATCTCCGTCACACAGTGGACGTAGTCCATGCGATGCCCTTCGGGCGCGCACGCGACGTCAGCTTCGTAAGCGCCGTAAAGATCATCGACAATTGCGGAACGGTCGTTCGCGGGCCGCGAGGAATCCAGTGCGTTTGCAAAAACAGTCTCCGACCAGGAGCGGAGCGTCGGGACATACCCCCGGGCAAACTCCTCCGCGTTGCGATGGACCCGGAATGCCTCCGCGTAGGGACACGGCGTCACCATGGTGAACATCGTCTCCAGCTCCAGTCCTGCTTGCGACACCGGCGAAGCGGGGTCACGGAATGGCGCGGCGAACTCAGTCGGCGTCTTGTAGAACTGCTGGAATGTCGCGCTGACGTATTCGGTCTCGCTGATCCGTCCGACCCGAAGCAGGTCGCGCCAATGCCGTGCGAAAGTATCAAACATGTCGACCCCTGTCGTATGTCCGAGATAACGCCCCGCTTCATCGACGCAGAAATTGGCTAGCGCCAGCCTGCCGCCGGATCGTAGCTCGCGCGCCCTAGCAAGCAGGATCGTCTCCCAGTCGCTGAGAGCCTGGGCGCGAAATTGCGCGCGCTCGGCGTCAGTCGCGCCAACCGCCTGGACATGGTCGGCAATCATGCAAGGTCTTTTGCTGATCCAGTGCATGGCGGTAGCGGAGAACCCGAGCGACAAGGAATTGCCCGGCAGGATCTGGTGATAGAAGCTCGTTCCGCTGCCGAAGATGTAAAGGGCGGGTGTGTCGGCCAGTGGAGTCTCTGTCGGGTTGCCAAGAAGTCCCTGACTCAGCCGGAAGAGGGTCGAGAAATCATTGTGGGGCAGGTCCGTGTAGGTGATCGATATTGCCCGATGCGGTTCCGTTTCGCGGATGGCGCCGACCAGCCGCCGCATCATGTCCATCGAGGTGCCGCCGTCGGCCGCGCCGAAATCGGCTACCGCAAATGGCTGGTCGTCGGCCAGCCGAGGCATCTTGGCGACCGCCTTGACGACGAGGTCGCCGACCTTGTCGATGACGTTCTTGGCTCCCACCGTGTTCGCCGAATAGTAGCCCGCTCCGCGCATGGCAATCTTCTGGCTGTCGGCTGCGCTCATCGTCTTGTTCTCCCTCTAATCGTCGACGCGGCCCCCGCCGGCGCCGCGAGCGCGCGATCTTTCGCTTTCCGGCACATAGGTTCGGGCGGCAAACGCATTGAGCGCGGCAAGCGTCTCCCTGTCGATTGCCCCGCGCCGGCCCGCGACCGGTTGCGCGATCTGCAGATGGCGTTCGATGACGACATCGGCCCGGGGCAACACCACCGGATGCGCTAAACCCATGGTTGACCGGCGCAACATGGCGTCGAGCCAGACCGGCAGAGCGACATCGAGGATCGTCAGCGGCAACACGCCCGCCTCAAGCGGATCGTCGAGCAAAAGCGCTGCCGTCCGGATCGGACAGAGCGGCCTTCCGGTAGCGACATCAGCCTCGCCCATGCGCCAGCGCGCCGTGCGCGAAAGATCCGGCGGCGCGAAGGATTGAGCATTGTCGAGCAGGCCAAGCAAGGCCTGGCCCCAGTTTTCATCTTCGACAGCGACCCGGCGCGCCGCCCGTCCRATATCCTCGGCCAGGCCCCATGAAAATCCAGCGCCCCGAGCCGCCTTGGTGCTCAGCGTCTCCACCTCGTTGAGGGAGAGGTCGATCATGCGACCTCTCCCATCGCCGCAACCGTGGCGACATCCTCGATTAAGGGCTCGCCACTGAACAGCGCGATCCGCAGCCAGCGATCCGAGCGCGGATCGAAACTGCGCGCACCGAAAAACGCAAGCTTGGCGCGCAGTATGTCGACAGGCCGCAGATCGGCGCCGATCAGATTGTCGTGGATCTCGGCATAGGGAAATTTGGCGACGATCTGGGCGCGCCGCACGGCATGGCGCCACTCTGGCCAGCGAAGCAGAAACTCCGCGACACTGGCTGAAGCGGTTTCCTGCGCCAGCGCGGCAGCGAGCTTGAGCGCATCGCGCGTCGTTGCCAGGGGTTGTTCGAGGTCGGCTCCCTCCTCCTCGAAGCGTTCGCCAAGCCGGGGCTCGAGCTTCTCCGCCGAAACATACCAGAACCTTGCGTTGGCGGCCGGTTCAACGAAGTCGATATCTGCCGCCCAGGAATAACTGTCGAGAAGCATCTGGCGGAGCGAACCGCAGCTCATGCCGCCTTCGATCACATACCCAGGCGTCTCGTCGGCTTTCATGGTCTCGCCGAGTTCGTCGATCAGCGCGCCATGCGGCTCGAGGATCAGCGCAACGCAGGCCTCCTGCCCTTCCAGGGAGAACCGATCTTCCGCAAAGCGATAGAGCGCATCCCAAGGCAACGGCTTCGCCAGGAGCTGCTCGAGGTTTTCCGCCAGCGCATCGAGATCGTCGGCCAACGACCGCGTTGCTGCGGCTTGACGTCTGTCATCGCTGTGCCAGCGGGCAACACGTTGGCGCAGGTCGGCGAGCGCCGCCGAAAAGCCGCTTCGTTCCACCTCGCCGGCATGCGGCTGGGCGCGAACCCTTGCCAGCGCGGTCTCACGCGCCAGGAACCAGCTATGCGTCAGCAGTGGATGGCGAACGAGGAAAGGGGCCATGCCCAAGCCTGTCGCATTGCCCACGCCCAGCGCCCGGCGCAGATCCGGCGCCAGCCTCGCCGCGCCGGCCGGATTGCGGCGATGGGCGATGTGATCGACCAGATCGAGCGTGAAGGACCGGATCAGCCAGACCGTGAGCATCTCCGCCTGAAAGGAGCCGGCAAGCTCCGGCCGCGACGCGATTTCGTCCCGATCGGCAATGCCGAACTTGCCGTTGCCGTAGACCGCAGTGGTGCGGAGCAAATAGCCGACGCCAAGCAGTTGCTCCTCGTCCGGTTGTTGTCCTTGCGCCAGCGCCGCAGCCACCTCCTCGAACAGTCGCACGCTCTTGTTGGCACGCGCCAGCACCAGTTCGCGGCTCGTGTAGCGGCCGGCCTCCTGCAGAGGCGCATTCGCCTCCAGCCGGGCGACTTCGGCTTGATCCGGCAAGCCGTCGTAAAGAACGTAGCTCGTGTCCCAGGCCTGCGCGATCACCCGGTCGGAGCGGTTTTCATCATCGAGCGGCGTCGAGAACGCGACAAGGCTGTAGACCCTTGCCGGCGTCTCGACCGCATAGACCGCGCGTCCGAAGCCATGGTTGTCCAGTTCGAACCCATCCTTGCGCACACGCCATTGTTCGTTGGTGGCGCGGCGGATCAGCTGGCGCAGGAAACTCAACCGCGTGGGATGTGCCGCGCCAAGCCGCTGCAGGCGCATGACGATCTCGGGCGGGCGCAATGCAATTGTCGTCATGCGGCTGTCCCGGCGAGCTTTTCGAGCGTGGCAAGCGTTTCGGTCGCTACCTCGATGCCTTCGCGTGTGTTGTGCTCGCGCGCGGCAAAGCGCCGTGTCCCCGGAAGCCTGGCCTCGCCGGCGAAGGCGCCAGCGACGATCTCCAGCGCTCCGGAGAACGCTCCACCCGAGGTAGCGTCGGGGGCGACCGCCAGGAAGAATTGGCCAGTCCCAGGGGGACCTCCGGCTGTGCCGGAGAACGGACTGGCGACAAGCCCTGGGTTGGCGCCGGTCAGGCATGCGGCGAAAATCTCCACCAGCAGGGCGGAGCCGACGCCCTTATAGCCGCCGGCCGGCGCCATCGTGCCCTTCAGCGCTTCGCCGGCATCGGTGGTGGTCTCGCCGCTTGCGTCGAAGGCCCAGCCGGGAGGGAGAGGTTCGCCGGCGCGAGCCCGCTTGATGACTTCGCTCTTGGCGACGACACTCGCGCTCTGATCGATGACGAAGCGCGCGCCGCCTTGCCCGTCGGGAACCGCCAGCGACCAGGGATTTGTGCCAACGGCCGCCTTGCGGCCGCCCCAGGGCGCGATCGAGGCCGGCGCGTTGGTGAAGCCCAGCCCGACCAGGCCGTCCCGGGCGATCCGTTCCGTGTGATAGCCAAGCGCGCCGCAATTGTAGGAGTTGCGGATGGCGAGCGCCGCGAGACCTTGCGAACGCGCCGCCTCGATCAATTGCGGCAGGCCGACGGAAATGGCGGCGTGCGCGAAGCCGTTGCCGGCATCGACAGCGACGATAGCCGGAGCCGGTCGTGTCAGGCGAGGCTCAGCCAATCCCAGGACCTTTCCGCAGTTCAGATGTTCGCAATAGGTCGGTAGATACATCAGGCCGTGCGACTTCAGGCCGTCGCGTTCGGCCGCCGCGATGCCGGCGGCCAGCGCCCCGGCCTGTGTTCCGCTGGCGCCGTGACGCATCAGGGCGGTGCAGGCCAGCGTCTCGATCCGGGCTTGCGTCATGCGCGTCATCTGGTCACCCGCCATTCACGCCGCCGCATAACCGAATTCTCCCTCGCTCGCCCGCGTCTGCAGGCGCATGCATTCGATGAACCTGAGCGATGCCGGCTGCAGGTTGCGACCTTCCTTGGCGATCCAGCCGACCGTCCGGCTCGATCGTGGATCGGCAAGCGGAACGAAGCGAACGGCGTGGCTGGATTTCCAGCGGCAAAGCCGAGGCAGGATAGTCACGCCGAGCCCGGCCTCGACCATCGCCAGATTGGAGCTCACATTGCTCGCCGTTAGTTTCGAGCCGGCGGCAAGCGCCTCGATCTCGGCAATGCCAAGGGCTGCGGCCGCGCCATTCTGGATGAAGCTCTCGCCTTCCAAT
>NZ_JBFUGJ010000232.1:0-9644 GCF_056402975.1 Mesorhizobium sp. P3_A9
ATGATGAATGTCCCCCGCGGCACGGTTATCTGGGTCTGCCTCCGCCGCACCGTCTCGTCCGAGGGAAAAGCCTCGCGATGATGGCTGGCGGGGATGACCCGGGTGGCTCCATTTTCGGCCGTGAAATCGTCAAGCGCGAACAGCGCATTTATGGCAAGCGGCCGTGAACTGACGAAGTGCTGGTAGGGAATGTCGCGATGGAAGGCCGCCTGTCCGTATTGGCTGCTGTTGGCGCGATTGATCAGCCCATTGACCTGATTGAGGATGTAGTAGCCACCGAGCATCCTTGAGAGCAACTGCGCCAGCCGCTCATTGAAGGCGATGGCCATGAACGCCGGAGCGTATTTGGGGAGAACGCGGATCGTGTCGCGCTCGCCGATCGTCGAAAGGTCGTAGCCCGCAGTCGCGGCTTGTTCAGCGTATTCCACTTCAGCAGCGTCGAAGTCACGGGACAACGCGTCCAGTTGCTCGCCGGTCAGCCCTGCGTCGAGCGTCGTATAGCCGGTGAGCCGGAGATCTTCGATCAGGACATCGATCTCGTCGCGAACGACTGCGGTTTCCTTGACACCGTAGCGATCGATCTCGGTCACAGCTGCTCCTTGAGACGGCTGGAGAAGAGGTAGGGATGGACGATCTGCATGCCGCTGCCCCGAAACTTTCCGGCCAGCGCCGGCCAGCTTCGCGAATTCACGGCGGCCACTATGATAGTCTGGGGATGCGCGGAAGCATATTCCTTGGCTCTCGCCCACGGCCGGTCGTCGAGAGTGGTCGCGAGCGGCTCGTCCGTCAGGAATGCTTCGGCTCCTTTGACGAGCCGGGGGGCATAGGCGCGCAGCAGATTCCGGAATTCCCCGGCTCCAAACATCGCGTAGGGCTTGTCGTCCAGCCATTCTGACGCGCCATCATCAATTTCCGACCAGCCCTTCAGGAAATCCGATCGCGCCTGCGCCAGCGACAGGTATTGGAGGTCCATGGGATCCTCCAGCGCGGTCGGATCGGGATTCAGAAGGGTCAATCGAAAGCCCTTTTGCTGTCCACGCAGTTCGACGCTTCCAATGACGTGCAATCCCGCTGCCGCCGCGACCATCCGCAGGGACAGTTGAGAGAAACTCGACACATGATCGAGGAACAACAGCTCCGTGTCGGCAACATCACCGTCCGGGCAGATCACCACCACGGTGCCTTCATCGGCGAGGGCCCGCCTGGACACGGAGAGGAAGACTTCCGGGCTGAGGGCGTGCTCAAGGACGTTCACCGAGAGGCAGAGGTCGTACCGCCCGGCAATCTCACCAAGGGCTTCCTCGGCATAGCCTTGCCGGATCGTCGCCCGTACTTGATTCCGCTGCCGAGCAGCAGCGACCAGTTGAGATGCCGCTTCGAAGCCCAGCGCCTCCCTCAATTGCCATCGCCGCGCAAGCTCTTCGAGCAGGGCACCGGTCCCCGCCCCAAACTCGACGACGCTGCGAGGGCGAAGAGTGCGTCCGAGAAGCGTGACCGCGGATTCGTCTATGCAAGCGGCAAATCCTTCGGCACGAGCGGCATCGGCGGCCGGATCAGCCAGGCCGAGATCGTATCCGTCGCTGTACACAGCATCCCGGTCTTCGCGCTTCAGTGGGGTGAGATGAAAACCATGTCCGCACCTCAGACATGAGGCCTTCTGCAGGGGGCGGCTGAGAATTGCGCCATCGCTCGTCATCGAAAGGGATGGATGGGGCAGCGCCAGCCTCATTGGCGCGCCGGCCCCGCAAGCAGGACAAACGGATTCAATCAACCTGTTCGCCCTCCATCGCCTCTATGCCCGGCAAACGACCATCTTGCGTAAATACCCAAGGCACCATCGAGTTCCGAGGCAAATGGGGTCCACACAGAAACGGTTGGCCCGAGCGCAAACTGAGTCCTGCGCAGCCGATGGCCAATCGCCTGATCCTTCAAGCAAATCCGGACGCGTTGGCCCGAGCGCCGTCAGCTCGCCTCGCGCATCGCTTCGGCGGCCTGCAGATCGACCGACACCAGCTGGCTGACGCCCTGCTCGGCCATGGTCACGCCGAATAGCCGGTCCATGCGCGCCATGGTGATGGGATTGTGGGTGATGATGACGAAGCGCGTTTCGGTGGTCTTGGCCATCTCGTCCATGAGATTGCAGAAGCGTTCGACATTGTGATCGTCGAGCGGCGCGTCGACTTCGTCGAGCACGCAGATCGGCGCCGGATTGGTCAGGAAGACGGCGAAGATCAGCGACATCGCCGTCAGCGCCTGCTCGCCACCCGACAGCAGCGTCATGGTCTGCGGCTTCTTGCCGGGCGGGCGGGCCAGGATTTCAAGCCCTGCCTCGAGCGGATCCTCGGATTCGATCAGCTGCAACTCCGCCGTGCCGCCGCCGAACAGGTGTGAGAACAGCCGCTGGAAATGGCTGTTGACGACATCGAAGGCAGCGAGAAGCCTTTCGCGGCCCTCGCGATTGAGGCTCTGGATCGCTTGCCGCAGTTTGCGGATCGCCTCGATGATGTCCTCGCGTTCGGTGACGATCGCCTCCAGCCGGTCGGACAGCTCTTTTTGCTCTTCCTCGGCACGCAGATTGACTGCGCCGAGCCGCTCGCGCTCGATCTTCAGCCGATCGAGCTGGCGTTCGGTCTCGGGCATGTCGGGCATCGGATCGTCGGCTTCCAGGCCCGTATGGCGGATGACCAAATGCGGCGGCGTGTTCAGCGTTTCCTGGATACGCGCCTCGACTTCGAGCCGGCGCTCGTCGGCCGCCGTCAGCCGCTCCTCGGCGCGCACGCGGGTCTCGCGCGCCTCGGCGAGCGACTGGATGGCGCCGGTGGCCGCCTTGTCCAGTTCGGATTGCCTGTTCTCCGCTTCCTGCAGACGGTCGGCAGCCGCCTTGCGCAAGGTCTCGGCCTCGGTGAGCTGCGACAGCAGCGCACGGCGCTTGGCGTCGATCTCGTCGGGCGCATCGGCCAGCCGCTCGCGCTCGGCTTCTGCCTCGGCCTTGCGCTCGCCGAGCGATGCAATCTGCGTCGAGGCGTTTTCGGCACGCACCAGCCAGTTGCTGCGCTCGGCGCCAATGGCATCGAGCCGGCGTACGCGTGCCTCGGCTTCGCGCCGCAGCCCCTCATGCACGGCACGCGCGTCGGCCAGCGTGGCGCGGTCGCGGGAGACATTGGCCGAGGACTGTTCGAGCTGCAATTGCAGGTCGCCAAGATCGGGCGCGTCCTGCAGCAGCATCTCGGCCTCGACGAAAGCCGCCGAGGTCTCCTCGTGGCTGTCGACGATGCGCGCGCGTGCCTCGTCGAGTGCCGCGCGCCGGCTCGACAGTTCGCCTCCGGCTTTTTCGGCTTCGGCCAGCGCATTGCGGGCAGCATCCAGCCGATGCTGGGCATCGCGTCCGGCCTGGCGCGTGTTGCGTTCGGACTCGCTCGCCTGGCGAAGCGCCTGCTCAGCCTGTGCCAGCGCTTCCTCGGCCTGGCGCAGCACAAGCGTCGCCTGCACCGCCTCGGCATCGAGTTCGGCAAGCCGGTTCTTCTGCGCCAGCCTTTGTGCCGCGGCCGTCGGCGCATCGGCGCTGGCGGTAAGACCGTCCCAGCGCCAGAGCGCGCCCTCGCGGCTGACCAGACGCTGGCCGAGAGCGAGAAGCCCTTGCAACCGGCGGCCATCCCCAGCGTCGACGATGCCGATCTGCGCCAGGCGGCGGGCAAGTTGCGCTGGGGCACGCACCACGCTGGCAAGGCTCTTGATGCCTTCCGGCAGCGCGGCGTCGCCGGGCTGGATTTCGCTTTCACCCCAATGCGCCGGCGCGCTGCGATCAAGCGGCACGTCGAGGTCTTCGCCAAGGGCCGCGCCCAGCGCCGTCTCGAAGCCGCGCTCGACGCTGATCTGTTCGAGCACCGAAGGGAAGAGATCGCCGCTGGCGGCGTTGAGGATCTTGGCCAGCGTGCGTGCTTCGGTCTCAATCCGCGCCAGTTCGGCCCGGGCATCCTGAAGCGGCGGACGGGCAGTGCTTTCGGCGGCACGGGCATCGATGACCGACTGCTCGGCCTGCGCCACAGCGGCCTCGGATTCCTCGAGAATCTCCACCRCCTGCTCGACCAGAACGCGCTTTTCGGCCGGATCCGGCAGGCCGGCGACCTTGGAGAGAATATCAGACAGTTCGCGGTCGACCTCGGCGAGCTGGCGGGTGAAGCGGTCGCGGCGCTCGGCGGTTTCGCGCAAAGTCCGTTCGATCTGATGGCGCGAGGCGGCGGCCTCGGCGCGCTCGGCGGTCAGCGCAGCGAGCTTGGCTTCGCTCTGTGCAAGCGTCGATGCGGCCTGTTCGAAGGCCGCGCGGGTGGTTGCTTCGCGCTCGGCGGCGCCGGCATTTTCGGAATTGAGTGTGGATTCTTCGGTGCGCAGGCGTTCGAGAACATCGGCATTATCGCGCACCATCCGCTCCTCGCGGGCGATGTCGCCGTCGAGCTGCTGCAATCGTCGCTCGATTTCGGCCTGGCGATTGCGGATGCGGCCAGCCTCTTCCTCGATCTGCGACTTGGCGATCGACAGGCGCTGGAAGGCAGCCGCGGCCGCGGCCTCGGCGTCGCGCAGGTCCGGCATGCGGTGAGCGCCGATGCCTTGCTCCCTGGCGGCGGCCATCTGCGCGGCGGCGCGGTCGCCGACAAGTGCCGTGGCAACCGCCAACGCCGAGCGCGCCTCGCCTTCCTGCGTCTTGGCCAGCGTCCAGCGCAGATGCAGCAATGTCGCTTCGGCCTTGCGGATATCGGCCGACAGGTTCTTGAAGCGGGAAGCCTGGCGCGCCTGGCGCTTGAGGCTTTCGATCTGGCTTTCCAGTTCGCCGACGACGTCGTCCAGGCGTTCGAGGTTCTGTTCTGCCGCCTTCAGCCGCAGTTCCGCCTCGTGGCGGCGGGTGTGCAGGCCGGAAATACCGGCGGCCTCTTCGAGCAGGGCCCGGCGCGCCTGCGGTTTGGCCTGGATCAGCTCGCCGATACGGCCCTGCCCGACCATCGAGGGCGAGCGCGCGCCGGTCGACTGATCGGCAAACAGAAGCTGCACATCCTTGGCGCGCGCTTCCTTGCCGTTGATGCGGTAGAGCGAGCCGGCCTCGCGCTCGATGCGGCGCGAGACCTGCAATTCGTCGGCATCGTTGAAGGCTGATGGCGCCGAGCGGTCGCTGTTGTCGAGGAAGAGCGTGACTTCGGCGGTGTTTCTTGCCGGGCGCGTTCCCGAACCCGAAAAGATCACGTCGTCCATGCCGGACGCACGCATGTTCTTGTAGGAGCTTTCGCCCATCACCCAGCGCAGCGCCTCGACAAGGTTGGACTTGCCGCAGCCGTTCGGCCCGACAATACCCGTCAGGCCGCGTTCGATGACGAACTCGCCGGGCTCGASGAAAGACTTGAAACCGAGGAGGCGGAGGCGTGAAAATTTCATTCACGCGCCCCATAAAGGCGAGCGCCGAAACGCTGCCGCTTCAGCGCTGACCTGATGTCAGAGCAGAGGGTCGATGATGGCCGACATTTCCTCAATCGACATCGCCCCTTTGTAGGTCTTACCGTTGATGAAGAAGGTCGGTGTCGAGTCGACCTTGAATTCATTGGCGCCGCGCTTCTGGACCGATCTCACATCGTCCAGAAGTTTCTGGTCCGTCAAGCAGGCCTCGAAGGACTCCTGTGTAAAACCGGCGAGCTTCGAGATTTGCAGCAGCGCATCCTTGGTGTTGGACACGCCAACCCAGTTCGCCTGCTGCGCAAACAGCACGTCCACCATCGGGAAATAGTTATCCTTGGCGCAGCGCGCCAGCATGAAACCGGCTTCGGCGCTCGGATCGAACGGGAATTCGCGCAGGATATAGCGCGCCTTGCCGCTGTCGATATACTTCTTCTTCAGGTCCGGAAAGGTGGTTGCGGCGAAATGCGCGCAGTGCGGACAGGTCATCGAGGCGTATTCGACAATGGTGACCTTGGCGTCGTCCTTGCCGAGCTGCTTGTCAGGCAATGCGCCCGGCTTCAGCAATTCGGCCATGTCGACGTTGCCCTGAGACTCGGGAACCTGAACGGCAGCCGGCGTGGCCGGCTTTGCGGGAGCGGCCGGATCCGCCGGCTTCACATCCGCCGCCTTGGCCTCTTCGCCGGAGTTGCTGCAGGCGGCGAGCAGAGCCACCGCCGGAATGGCGGCCAGCGACGACAGGACGTTTCTGCGAGACAGACTTTTGCCGAACGGAGGACGGTTCATACGAATCACCTGACAAGGGTTGAATTTTGCAATGCAAAGGCACGAAAAGGCGAGAGTTGGCGCGAATTAAGGCATCTCCATCCCCAATCCAATCGCGAAACCTGACTAAGTCGATCACGAATGCGAGATGTTGACGACAAATCGATGACTGTCTTCAAGGGGTTTTTGACTTCCTTTCACCCAGAATGGTTGCGCCAAGCCTTTCCAGAGASGCGCGCAGCCCGTCATCCTCGATCAGTTCGACCGTACTGGACAACTTCGTCTTCTCCGCTGCCGTCAAAGGCCTGAAGGTCGGTTTAGGCCGTCCTTTGTCCGCCGTCACCGGTTTTTGCACGATCCTGATGCGGCCTATTGCCGTAAAGCCGAGAAAAGCGTTGACCCGGTTGATGATCTCGCCGGTCTCGTGCTGCAAATGCAGCGCCGCCATGCCCTCACAGGCAATGACCAGCACGGCCGGCTCGAACGGATCGTCCTCATGCAAGCGGCGCGGCCACTGGATCTTTTCAGGCCGCGATCGGCTGGCGAGGCGCGGTCCGGCGATCTCTTCCCAGGACTGGACGAGACCAATCGAGATGCCGGCCCGCTTGCGCAGCACCGGATCGAGGATTTTGGTCGCAAGATCGCTCACCGGGACGGGATTGCCGTAGGGCGTTCTCCCTGCCATGTACGTTCTCCAGCCACGACCCCAGCAGATACCGGCCAGGCCAATACACGATCAATGGCACCAGCAGACCAGACCCGCAAGGCCCATCCCCCCAAGGCCCAGACCCCTGAGGCTATGCCGGACGATACCGCGTCGCTCCTTCTGGCCTGGTACGACGTGCATCATCGCGAGTTGCCGTGGCGCGTGAGCCCACGCGAGCATGCACGCGGCGTGCGGCCCGATCCCTACCGCATCTGGCTGTCCGAAGTCATGCTGCAGCAGACCACGGTCGAGGCGGTGAAGTCCTATTTCCGCGCCTTTGTCGAGAAATGGCCCGATGTCGGAGCGCTGGCCGCGGCGCCAACCGAGGACGTGATGAAGGCCTGGGCGGGGCTCGGCTAYTATTCSCGSGCRCGCAAYCTCAAGGCCTGCGCCGATCTCGTGGCGGCGCGTGGCGGCCGGTTTCCCGACACCGAGGCTGCTCTGCGAGACCTGCCCGGCATCGGCGCCTACACCTCGGCGGCCATCACGGCGATCGCCTTCGACCGCCCCGCCGCCGTGGTCGACGGCAATGTCGAACGCGTCATTTCGAGGCTGTTTTCGATCACGACGCCGTTGAGCGAAGCCAAGCCTGAGATACGCGCCCATGTCGAGGCCATGGTGCCGACGTCAAGGCCGGGCGACTTCGCCCAGGCAATGATGGATCTCGGCGCCACGATCTGCACGCCGCGCCGGCCGCGCTGCATGCTGTGTCCGCTGCGCGAGAACTGCAGCGCCGTCGTTTCAGGCAACCCCGAAAACTTCCCGGTGCGGCTGCCAAAGGCCGACAAACCGCAGCGACGCGGCGCTGCTTTCGTGGCTGTGCGCGAGGACGGTGCCATTCTTCTGCGCAAACGGCCGGACAAGGGCCTCTTGGGCGGCATGACCGAGGTGCCGACCACCGCCTGGACCGCACGCATTGACGGCGCCACCACGCAAACGGCAGCTCCGTTCCCGGCTGACTGGAAGCGCGCCGGGGCAATTTCGCATGTCTTCACCCATTTCGCCCTGGAACTCGAAATCTTCCTGGCCCGTAGCAATGGCGAGACGCCGGCCAACCATTTCTGGTCATTGCGTCAGGACATTTCCGGGGAGGCCCTGCCAACTGTCATGAAAAAGGCAATCGAGGCTGCGATACCCGGGGCGACGAAAAAGCAACGTCCGCATTGAAAGAGGCTTCATGACTGAGATCCGCCACATCGTTTTCGACATCGGCAAGGTGCTGGTCCACTACGACCCCAACATCCCCTTCAGCCGGCTGATTCCCGATGAGAATGAGCGGAAATGGTTCTTCGACAATGTCTGCACGCATGACTGGAACATCGAGCAGGACCGCGGCCGGACGTGGGAAGAGGCCGAGGCGCTTGCCATCGCCGATCATCCGGACCATGCGGAAAACATTCGTAATTTCCGACGGCACTGGCACGAGATGGCGCCGCATGCCTATGCGGACAGTGTTGCTATCCTGGAGGGCTTGATCGACACCGGCCACGATGTGACGCTGCTGACCAACTGGGCCGCCGACACGTTCATCGAGGCGCGCGGCCGCTTTCCATTCCTCGACCGCCCGCGTGGCATAACCGTGTCGGCCGAGATCGGGCTGATCAAACCGGATCGCAGGATCTACGACCATCACGTCGCTGCATTCGACCTTGATCCGGCTGCATCGCTGTTCATCGACGACAGCCAGAAGAATGTCGACGGCGCCAAGGCCGCAGGCTGGCAAGCGGTGCTGTTCACCGATGCCAAGACGCTTCAAGCAGATCTTGAACGCCTCGGAATCAAGGCGTGATCTGAATCGCTTCCAGCGATCCGCTCATATCTTGAATCAACGCGAAAGTGGCAATCGGCAGGGGGTTCAGGCCCCTGCCCGCTCCATGCCCAACCGAGCAATGCGGCGCAGTTCGTCGATCGGGGTGAGCCCGCCGCTGCGCTCATAGTGCCAGAAGGTCCAGCCATTGCAGGCGTCCAGTCCCTGCACTTCGGCGCCGATCTTGTGGATCGAGCCGGCGCTGTCGCCGATCGCCACCGTGCCGTCGGCACGCACCTTGGCGGCCCAGCGCTTCTTGGCGTCATAGAGCGTGGCGCCCGGCGTCATCAACCCGGTGTCGATCAGGCTGACRAAGGCGACRCGCGGYTCGGMGCGCTTGCCGGTCARYACCGTCAGATCSGCMTCSTCMAGCGGCCGCACCGCATCGATGCGCTCGTTGGCGGCGTCGATATAGGCCTGCTCGCGCTCGATGCCGACGAARTGGCGGCCRAGGCGYTTKGCMACCGCRCCSGTSGTRCCGGAGCCGAAGAAGGGATCGAGCACGATRTCRCCSGGCTTGGTCGAKGCCATCATGATGCGGGCGAGCAGCGCTTCCGGCTTCTGCGTCGGGTGCAATTTGTCGCCATTGTCGTTCTTCAGCCGCTCGCCGCCGGTGCAGATCGGAAACAGCCAGTCGGAGCGCATCTGGATGTCGTCGTTGGACGCCTTCATGGCTTCGTAGTTGAAGGTGTAGCCCTTGCCCTTCTGGTCGCGCGTGGCCCAGATCATCGTCTCATGGGCGTTCTGGAAACGGCGGCCACGGAAATTCGGCATCGGATTGGTCTTGCGCCAGACCACATCGTTGAGGATCCAGAAGCCCAGATCCTGCATCTTGGCACCGACCCGGAAGATGTTGTGATAGGAGCCGATGACCCAGATGGTGCCATTGGGCTTCAGCACCCGCCGCGCCGCTAGCAGCCAGGCCCGGGT
>NZ_JBFUGJ010000233.1:0-9640 GCF_056402975.1 Mesorhizobium sp. P3_A9
GGTTATGCCAGCGCGCCCGCCGCCGGCAGCTTGCGAACTCGCCCCCGCCCGTGCCATCAGTCGGCCCAACCGACACCAGAGCGACGGCCATGACACCACGGCGGACACACGATGCCGATAGACCGGCGACCACGAGGCCACATATGGCCAAGTCCCCCGGCGTCAGCCTGAACCGCGCGCTGTCCAAACTCGGCCTGTGCTCGCGCACGCAGGCTGAGGTGCTGATTGCCGAGGGCCGCGTGCGCGTCGGCGGCAAGGTTGCGCGTGACGCCTCGCTGCGCGTCGACCTCACCCGCGACCGCATCGTCGTCGATGGCGAGCAAATCGTTGCCGAGCGCAAGGTCTATGTCATGCTCAACAAGCCGCGCGGGCTGGTCACCACTCGCGACGACCCGCAACAGCGCGACACTGTCTATGCCTGCCTCGAAGGGCTCGACCTGCCCTTCGTCTCGCCGGTCGGCCGCCTCGACAAGGCGAGCGAAGGCCTGCTTTTGATGACAAACGACACGCATTTCGCCAACCGACTGATGGACCCCGCCTCGCATCTGCCCAAGACCTATCACGTGCAGGTCGGCGCGGTGCCGGACGAAGCGATGCTGGAAACGCTGCGCGCGGGCGTCACCGTCGACGGCGAGACCCTGACGGCAAACTCGATCGCGCTTTTGCGCAGCGGCGGCCGCACCGCCTGGCTGGAGATCGTGCTCGACGAGGGCCGCAACCGCCACATCCGCCGCCTGCTCGCCGCCCACGGCATCGAGGTCAAGCGCCTCATCCGCATCGCCATCGGCGGACTGCCTCTAGGCGACCTCGCCAAGGGTACGGCGCGGCACCTGACGGCGGAGGAGCTGGCGCTGCTGGCCGGCTGAGCAAAATCCCACCCGCCAGGCAGGAAGCAGGCCCGGCCATTCATTGCAGCACTGTCAGTCAGGGCGGTCAATCAAGTCTTGTTGGTGATCCACATGGTTGGCGCGCCGACCACGCCGGCGTTTCCCATCGCCTCTTTCAATTTTGGGTTTTTGATGAAGGCCTGCGCCTCGGCGACACTGGCGAAATCGTGCGTCACGGTGACGTCGTTGGGGTTGTCCGCCGCCTGATAGACGGTCTCTGCCTTCACGCCGCCGGCCTTTTGGACCGGGGCGAACCCGTCATAGACTTTGCGCCAGGCCTTGTAGTCGGACACGGTATGTCTCACGAAGAGCGTCGTCATCGTACATTCCTCCCAGGTTGTCGATGCGCCCAAGAGGTCGGCGATGGGCCGTCCAGTTTATCGCCTCAAGCGGATCTTTGGCAAACGCGGGGACGACGATCGGGGGGTGGTTCAGTTTGAAAACCAGAGGCGTTTATCGCGAACCTCCACCTAGGTATGACCTAGCGATGAAAAGATCGCGAGGAGATAGAGTGCGAAGAAACCGGGGACGCTCATCGCGGCGGCGGCGACGAATATCAGGATGCGCACGCCAAGTGGCAAATTCCTGACGAATATTCCAACAGCGAACAAAACGATTGCCACCACGGTCGGGACCCCGACATTGGCAACAAGCGACTGAAGATTTGCACTCATTATGCGGCTGACTTTTTATGCGGCTCGCGCGGTCCCGGTTTGGGCGCAACGGCGTGCATCTTCTCGCAAAGATCGTCCATTGACCAGAACGGCTGCGACACGCCTGCCTCGCGGGCAGCCTGAGAGAATTCTTCACCCCCCACCGATGATTTCCACCCACCCGCGCTGTCTTCACCTACAGGCGCCGGAATCCTCCGGGCCGGAAGAAGCGAGATGAGCCATGCAATCGTTGAAAGGTCAAAATGTCGTCGTGGTCGGAGGCAGCCGGGGTGTCGGCCGTTCGATCGTGGAAGCTGCGCTCAGCGAAGGAGCAACCGTGCTTGCCGTCGCTCGCAGCACGGAAGCTTTGAAGGAGCTCTCCTGGGAAGCGTCTGAAGTGACGACGCTTGCCGCCGACGCCACGCAGGACACTGCGCCCGACGCGGTGTTTGCCACCATGCAGCCGGACGTGCTGGTGATCTCGGCCGGTGCCTTCGCTCCGTCGGCCTCCATCCAGGACCAGAGCTGGGACGATTTCTCGGCGAATTGGGARRCGGACGTCAAGGCRTCGTTCCTGTTCTGCAAGGCCGCCCTGCAAGGGGGGCTGAAACCGGGCAGCCGCGTGGTGCTGATCTCCAGCGGCGCGGCATTCAGCGGCGGCCCGCCGAACTCCGGCGGCTATTCCGGCGCCAAGCGCATGCAGATGTTCCTGGCCGCCCACAGCCAGAAAGAAGCTGACCGGCTGGGGCTTGGCCTGCGCTTCATGGCGCTGGCGCCGATGCGCATCATGGCCGGCACCGGCGTCGGCCAGCGCGGCATTTCGAGCATCTCCGCCTATCTCGGCATCAGCCCGGCGGATTTCCTGGCCAGCATGAGCGATGTGCAGACACCCGCCGATGTCGGACGCGCCGTGGTCGCGCTCGCCGGCGGCAAGGCGCATGGAACTGCCTTCACGGTGAGCGGCAGCGGCCTTGCGGCGGCGGGATGAGGCGCGCAGGATGAGAGATAAACTCCGCACGGCAGGCTCGACATGACAGACGCTCCCGGCCCGCTTGAGCCGCTGAGCCCGACAGGCAGGCCGATCCTCGATCGGCCGGCCTTCGAGCGCCTGACGACGACCCACCGCCGTGCGCTGAAGCTGCATTGCTACCGGATGATGGGCTCGCTGCATGAGGCCGACGACCTCGTCCAGGAGACGTTGCTGAAGGCCTGGCGCGGCCGCGCGCAATTCGACGGGCGCGGCTCACCGCGCGGCTGGCTCTACACCATCGCCACCAACGCCTGCCTCAACGCCATCAAGGCGMGGTCGWCCGCGCATCGCATTCTCGAGCCGCCGGACCGGCCGCCGACCGCGGGCCGCGCCGCCGCCGGGCCGGCCGCCGAGCTTTCCTGGCTGGAGCCTTACCCCGACGCCGAGCTGCCGGACCTTGTCGACGGCGAACCCGGCCCGGAGGCACGCTATGAGACAAGCGAAGCGGTGCGGCTGGCCTTCGTCGCCGCCATCCAGCTGCTGCCGCCCCGGCAACGCGCAGCCCTTCTGCTGTGCGACGTGCTCGGCTGGTCGGCGCTGGAGACCGCGCAGTTGCTGGGCGGCTCGACCGCCTCGGTCAACAGCGCCTTGCAGCGGGCGCGTGCGACGATGGCGCTGCGCTATCCGCAGGGACGTCCCTTGCAGCGATCGCAGCCCAACCCGGAGGAAGGTGCGCTGCTCGACCGTTACATGCAGGCCTGGCAGGCGGCCAATCTCGACGGCTTCATCGCGCTGCTGCGCGAGGACGCCACTTATCACATGCCGCCATGGTTGGACTGGTACCAGGGACGCCAGGCGATCCACGATTTCTTCAAAACCGTGTGGAGCAATTTCGCCAGCTACCGCGCGGTGGCGACACGGGCCAACGGCCAGCCTGCGGTCGCGGTCTACGCGCGGCGTCATCAGGAGACGGAATGGCGCGCGCAGTCGCTGCATGTCATCGAGCCGGCCGATGGCGGCATCGCCTCGCTGACGGTCTATGTCGGCCCGCTCGCGGCAGACCTGTTCGCCGCCTTCGGCCTGCCGCCAATGGTGCAGGAGAGCTGGTCCGAACCGGAAGCGTAGCCGTCGGGCTCCTCTCCTGACAGAAAGCTGTCAGGAGGCCTGGCCTATAGATCGGTCGGGAGCCGGGTCGCGGCTTCAGCGATCAAGGAGCCCTGCGATGAATTTCGTCTCTGTCCGCATCATCACCTCGGATGTCCAGCGCCTCGTGCGCTTCTACGGCGAGATCACCGGCATGCCGGTTACGGTCTACACGGAAGACTTCGCCGAACTCGCGACACCTTCCTGCACGCTGGCGATCGGCAGCACGCGCACCTTGATGCTGTTCGGCGGCGACATCGCCCGGCCCGCCGACAACCACACCGCCATCCTCGAATTCCGCGTCGGCGACGTCGATGCCGAATTCGCCCGGCTGTCGGACACGATCAGGACCGTGACCGTGCAGCAGCCGACCACCATGCCCTGGGGCAACCGCTCGCTGCTGTTTCGCGACCCCGACGGCAATCTGGTGAATTTCTTCACGCCGGTGAGCGCCGAGGCGATCCGGAAGTTCGACAAGTAACAGTCGAGCTGCGCGGGCTCAAATTCGTGCAGCGCCAGACATCCGGAATTGGCCTCCCCAACTTTCGTCATCCTAGGTCGTGAACCCATAAACGCGAACGGCTGAGATGAGGTGGAAAGCGGACTAAACGCTTGGACGGCTCAACCAGTAGTCGTTCTGCCAGTCTGCGTAGCCAAGCAATTCACCAAATCGCCGTTCGCGATCACGGGACCACGCGCCGGGTTGAGCGAGGAGCGTCCGAAAGGCGTCGATCCGCCACTCCTCGCCTGGCAACGAATAGAAGATTGAGCGACACTGGAACTGTGGTCGTTCAGGGGCTGGATCATGGAATTCACGCTTGATAAAGCGCCCCAAGCCAACGTGCCTATCGAACATTCGCCAATATCGGACAAGGCAATCTGGCTCGTGACCAGCCACATCCATGAAGTATGCGAGCGGCTTTACCCCTCTGAGCATTAAGCCGAGTTCTCGGTTCGTGTGAACCAGGTACGGGAGCTGTAGAAGCCGTTTCGGCAGCATAGCTTCGCTCTAAAGGCGCGGCGTTTAAATTCCGCTAAGGGTCGTTTGCCGACTTGCTGCTTTCACATCGCGCCGGATTCTGATTCAGGGCTCACCATGAGCCGATATGACCTGACAGACTTTGAATGGCGCGTGATCGAGCCGCTGCTACCCAACAAGCCAAGAGGTGTATCGCGTGTTGATGATCGGCGCGTGCTGACCGGCATCTTGCCGCCGTCAAGCTCGTCGCTATCCGCATCTGGCTACGCAGTAATGAGTCTACGGCCTAGGGCGGAGCAAGGAGCGATGCCCCCTACTTCCCATTCCACTTGCGCACGACCGGCTCGCTGAGATCATGCTCGTAGCCGAGCACGCTGATGCTGGCTGTATCGAGCACGAACAGCGCCCCGCCTTCCGGCGGCAGGCCGACCCAGCGGGCGGCGAGCACACGCAAGAAATGCGCGCTGGAAAAGATCAGTATGTCGGCATTAACCTTGCGCAAGGCGGCGATGATCCTGTCGGCGCGGGCGCCGACATCGGCGGCCATCTCGCCTTTTGGGCAGCCGTCGCGAAACACGTTCCAGCCCGGCCGCTCGGCCAGGATCTCTTTCGTGGTTCGTCCTTCGTAGGCGCCGTAGTCCCACTCCTGCAGATCGTCGTTTCTGACGCTTGTCGCGCCAAAGCCGGCCAGCACGCTGGTGTTGTAGGCGCGCTGTGAGGGGCTCGACCACACCGCCGAGAACGACAGGCCCTTGAGCCGCTCGGCCACGCCCCGCGCGGCCGCTTCGCCTGCCGGCGTCAGCGGCATGTCGGTGCGGCCGGTATGCTGCCCCGAAAGGCTCCATGCCGTCTCGCCATGCCGGACCAGGTGGATTTGCGGATATGCGTTGCTCATGGGCTGCCTTTCAATGTCGCCGGCACCTTAGAGGACGATGGAGCACAGGGGAATTCGGGGCGGCGTCGAAAGTCTGTGATCTGGACCGGGCGGCGCCGAGGCCGACCATTGGTCCACCCTCGGCTGTCCTTGATCCACGTGTCGCTGGACCTGTGAGGAAGCCCATGGCGCAACTATATCAGGATAAGCCGCTCCAAGGCTCCCGCCACCCCAAGGGCACCGGCCCTTGCACAACAGGTCAGAAGATCATGTACAAACATCTGCTCATCGCCACCGACGGATCGGAACTGGCCGACAAGGGCGTTGCCCACGGCCTCACCTTGGCAAAAGGCATCGGCGCCACCGTCACCTTTGTCACGGTTTCCGAACAATTCCCGATCTTCGCCTGGGGCGGCGCCATGGCCGGCTATGCGGCGGGCGATGAACTGGCCGTCTACCAGGAAGAATCGCGCAAATACGGCAAGGAGGTTCTGGCCAAGTGCAAGGCATCGGCCGATGCCGCCGGCGTGTCCGCTGAGGTGGTCCATGTCGAGGACAAACGGCCCGCCGAAGCGATCCTGGAACTGTCGCAGACCTTGGGCTGCGACCTGGTCGTGATGGCCTCGCATGGCCGCCGCGGACTGGGCAAGCTGCTTCTCGGCAGCCAGACGGCTGAAGTGCTTTCCTACACCGAAATCCCGGTGCTGGTGGTTCGATAGAGCGGCCTCTTCACGCTGGAACCGGCTTTCGGAATCATGCTCAAACAACAGCCGGGGTTATCCCGGCGCGGCTGTCATGCGCCACATTCGTTCGACCGCGCCCCTGAGGAAAATGACGAATGGCGCATGAGGATCGCACCAGGATAATCGCCGGCAGAACGCCGGAATCGGCGGCCATGCTGGCGGACGTCAAGCGGGCGATGGCGATCACCGCCAACCTCAACCGTTTGACATTCAACGACGCGGACGAGGTCCGCGCTTTGTTCAGCGAACTCATCGGCAGACAAGTCGACGACAGTTTTCTGCTGATCCCGCCCTTCTACACGACCGGTGGAGCCGAGATCCGCGTTGGGCGCAATGTCTTCATCAATCAGAACTGCACGTTTTATGATCTTGGCGGGCTCGACATTGCCGACGATGTGCTGATCGGGCCGAATGTCAGCCTCATCACATCGGGCCATCCGCTCGAACCGTCGCGACGGCGCGCCTTCACCACCGCAAAGCCGATCGTCATCGAACGCAACGTCTGGATCGCCGCCGGCGCAACGGTTATCGGCGGCGTGACGGTGGGCGAGAACTCTGTTGTCGCGGCGGGCTCGGTGGTGACCAGGGACGTTCCCCCGAACACGCTTGTCGGCGGAAACCCGGCGAGGATTATCAGGTCGATTGCCGAGTGAGGGGCAACCTCACCACAGCGCCTCCAACATCAGATACGCCCCCAGCACCAGCAGCCCGCCAAGGAAYACTTTTCGAAACGTCTCGACGCTCATCGTCTGGCGCAGCGCCTGGCCGATGAACATGCCGGCCAACGCTGGCACCAGCGCCATGATCGACCCCGAAAGCTGCGCCGTCGGCGACACAAAAGCGCCCGTCCGGAACAGGCCGATGGCAAGAGACGCCGTCGAGACGGTGAAGGACAGGCCAAGCGCCTGGATGAGATCGTCCTTCTCCAGCCGCAGCGATTGCAGATAGGGCACCGCCGGGATGACGAAGACGCCGGTGGCGCCGGTGACCAGCCCGGTGGCCACACCGATCAGCGGTGAGGCCCACGCCTCGTGGCGCGCCGGCGTGGTGAAGCCAAGCTTGAGCAGGCCGAGAACGGCGTAGAGCACCAGTGCTGCGCCGAGCCCTGCCGAGGCCGCGCCCGTATGCGTGCCGGTGAGCACCCCGGCCCCGGCGACGGTGCCTAGCATGATGCCGGCCATCATCGTCCACAGCCGCTTGACGAGGCCGGCGAAGGAGGGGCCGGTGAACAACTGCCAGAGATTGGTGACCAGCGATGGGATCAACAGCAGGGCCGCGGCTTCAGCCGGCGGCATCGTCACCACCAGCAATCCCATCGCCACGGTCGGCAGCCCCATGCCGACGACGCCCTTGACGAAGCCGGCGGCCAGAAAGACCGCACCGATCCAGGCAATGATGCCGGCACTCAGCATGACCGCACCACGGTATCAGTCATGCAGCAGCATGTCCGTCGCATCGGCATCAGGGTTGGGTTTCGCCAGCGCGGCTTCATGGCTGAGCGAAGCCGTTGTCGTACATCCCGGCAAGCTGGGCTGCGCCTGCGCCATGGCAAGAAAAGCCACGGCGACCGCCAGCACGATGGCCATGGTTTCAAGAAGGCCGGGCCGGCCTGTCCCTTTTTCGCTCATCGCACATCTCCCATCGCAAAAGATTTGACTGACATGCGGCCCGCGCACAATGTGGAAGTTGCGCTGTCAGCCTTCGCCCTGGCCGAAGGCTGTGGCCGAAGCCGCACGGCCCGCAGGAGCAGAAAGATGCGCTTCGATCTTACCGATCTCCGGCTGTTCCTGCTGGTGGCCGAGCGCGGCAGCATCACCCATGGCGCCGAGCTTGCCGGGCTGGCGCTGGCCTCGGCGAGCGCCCGCATCAAGGGCATGGAGGAGCGGCTCGGCGCGCCGCTGCTGGAGCGCCGCCGCCGTGGCGTGGTGCCGACGGCGGCCGGCCAGGCGCTGCTGCACCATGCGCGGGCCGTGCAGAACCAGATCGAGGCGATGGCCGGCGACCTCGGCGCCTATGCCGGCGGCCTGCGGGCGCGTGTACGGCTGATGGCCAACACCGCCGCCACGGCCGAGCTGCTGCGCGACCTCCTGCCGGCATTCCTGGTCGCGCATCCCGGCATCGACATCGATCTGGACGAACGCCCCAGCCACGAGATCGCCGAGGCCGTGGCCAGCGGTGCCGCCGACCTCGGCATTGCCGCGACCTGGGCCGGTCTTTCGCATCTCGAGCAGAGACCGTTCTTCGTCGACCGCCTGGTGGTGATCACCGCTCGCGACTGGCCGGGGCTTGCTGGCCTGCACGTCGTCAACCTCGCCGATATCCTGAGCGAATCCTTTGTTGGCCTCAGCCTCGGCCACGCGCTGCAGGAGCACATCACCCGCCAGGCCGCCAGGCTCGGCGGCCACCTGCACATCCGCATCCGCGTGCCTGGGCTCGACAATGTCTGCCGGCTGGTCGCGCAAGGTGCGGGCATCGCCATCGTGCCGGAAAGTGCCGCGCGCCGCTCCGCGCGCACACTGCGCAGCCTGCGCCTCAGCGACGACTGGGCGACCCGCCAGCTCAACCTCTGCGCCCGCAGTTTTGAAGAGCTGACGCCACAGGCAAAGCTGCTGGCCGCCACGCTGGCTTGAGCCAGACAGCCGAACAGAAAGGCAGGTGCAACCTAGCGCCGGCCGGCGCACGATTGCCATTTCTGCTGAAAACAACGCCTTGCTTTCTAGAAATCCTTGACATAGCCTGTTTTCATATTGGCAAAAAGATTGCCGATATTTTTTCTCTTTATGAAAGACTGGCATTTTGCGGGAACATCTCGATCTGACCGATCGGCGGCTGGTCAAACAGCTGTCGCAGGACGCACAGCCGGGCATCAACCGCCTCGCCGAGATCCTGGCGATTTCGGTGCCGACGGTGCGCTCGCGGCTGCGCAATCTGCTCGACCGCAATCTGCTCAAGATCGTCGGCCTGTTGAACCTGACCGAGCGGCCCGAGCTGATCTCGGCCATTGTCGGCATCAATGCCCAGGGGCGCGGCCGGGCCCGCGAACTGGCGCAGCGCATTTCCGAACTGCCTTTCGTCAACTCGGCTTCGGTGGTCACCGGGCGCTTCGACATCATCGTCGACGTGACGGTGGCCGGTGACGTCGCCGACCTCTACCGCGTCACCAGCGAGCTGATCCCGGGCGCCGGCGAGCCGGGCGAAGTCRTGCGCAGCGAGACCTTCGTCGTCATGGCGTCCTGCAACAAATGGGTCAGCYTKCCSGAAGGCTGCTGGTCTGACGACCGCAAGGAGCCGGCATGAAGATCGYGGTTCTCGGCGGCCTCGGCCTGCAAGGCCGGGCGGCMATCGCCGATCTCGTCGCCAGCGGTGTCGAGGAGGTGATCTGCGTCGTCAC
>NZ_JBFUGJ010000234.1:0-9615 GCF_056402975.1 Mesorhizobium sp. P3_A9
CCGTCATAGCGGATGTGCAGCACCGGYYTSGYGGCAACCGYGTYCTCGGCGATGCCTTGCGCGGCGAGYTCGGCGATGACSGCYTTYCTCAAGRCGGCAATGAGGSYGYCGATCTCGGTTCTSGACTCTTCGGCAAGYGGCTTMAGCAGCGCCTGYTGGCGYGAGGCRAACACCGARGMCAGGCCGATGCCATAGGCMGAAAGCAGGCCGGAGAAGGGGTGGATCAGCACCGCYTCCATGCCGAGCGCGTCGGCRACCAGGCAKGCRTGCTGGCCRCCGGCGCCGCCRAAGCAGTTGAGCAGGTATTCGGTGACGTCATAGCCGCGCTGCACGGAAATCTTCTTGATGGCGTTAGCCATATTCTCGACGGCGATGGTGACAAAGCCCTCGGCGACCGCTTCCGGTGAGCGACCGTCGCCGATTTCGGCGGCCAGCGCGCTGAATTTCTTGCGCACGGTGCCGACATCAAGCGGTTCGTTCTGGCCGGGGCCAAAAATGGCCGGGAAGAAATCCGGCTGCAGCTTGCCGAGCATGACGTTGGCGTCGGTGACGGCCAGCGGCCCGCCGCGCCGGTAGGCGGCGGGGCCGGGATTGGCACCGGCGGAGTCCGGTCCGGCGCGAAAACGGCCTGCCTCGTAATGCAGGACCGAACCGCCGCCGGCGGCTACAGTGTGGATGCGCATCATCGGCGCGCGGACCCGCACGCCGGCGACTTCGGTGTCGAAGGCGCGCTCATACTCACCATCATAGTGGGCGACGTCGGTGGAGGTGCCGCCCATGTCGAAGCCGATGACTTTTTCGAAACCGGCAAGCTTCGCCGTCTCGACCATGCCGACGACCCCACCGGCCGGACCTGACAGCAGCGCGTCCTTGCCCTGGAACATGTCGGCGGCGGTGAGGCCGCCAGAGGACATCATGAACATAAGGCGAGGCGACTGGTCGCTCTCTTCTTCGGATGGGTAGATTGGCGCCGCGCCCAACTCGCCCGCCACTTTTTGCACATAGCGCGACAGGATGGGCGAGAGATAGCTATCGACCACGGTGGTATCGCCGCGACCGACCAGCTTGATCAGCGGCGAGACCTCATGGCTGACCGAAACCTGGGCGAAACCGATCTTGCGGCAGACCGTGGCCACCGCCTTCTCGTGATCGGGGTATTTCCAGGCATGCATGAAGACGATGGCGACGGCATCGATGCCATCGGCCTTGGCCTGCTCGATCGCCGGCCGGCAAGCAGCGATGTCGAGCAGCCGCTCGACGCAGCCATCGGCCAGCACGCGCTCGTTGATTTCGATGACGCGCTCGTAGAGCTGCTCGGGAAGGATGATCTCCTTGGCGAAAATGTCGGGCCGCGCCTGGTAGGCGATCCTGAGCGCATCGCGAAAGCCCTTGGTGATGAGCAGGAGCACGCGGTCGCCCTTGCGCTCCAGAAGCGCGTTGGTGGCGACCGTGGTGCCCATCTTGATGTCGCCGATCAGGCCGGACGGGACCGTGGCGCCCGATTCGAGGCCGAGCAGATCGCGGATGCCTTGGATGGCGGCATCGGCATAGGCCTCGGGATTCTCCGAAAGCAGCTTGCGCGGATGCAGCCCACCCTGAGGGTCTCGGCCGATGACGTCGGTGAAGGTGCCGCCGCGATCGATCCAGAAATCCCATTTCGCGGCCATGGCTGTAGTCTCCGGCATTTTCGTTTCCAGCTTTCGTTGTTAATGCGCCAACGCGCCGGCAGCAACGCATCCCGTTGATGTTACATGCGGAAACGCAACGTTACGAAACTCATGGCCGCGTCGCGCATTTCCTCTTTAACCGTTCACTGCAACGTGAGCGTGTGTTGAAGGAGAGATATTATGAAAAAGCTCATTCTAGCTTCCGTGTCCGCCCTTGCCCTGCTGGGCGTCGCAGCCTGCAGCGACAGCGGCACCGACAAGACCACCACGCAGAGCACCAATCCGCCGGCTGCCGAACAGCCGATGAAGCCTGCGGCCCCGGCCGACAATTCGACCAAGCCTGCCGAGCCGGCTCCGGCAACGCCTGCTCCTGCGCCCGCGCAGTAGTTTGTAAAGCAGTAAGAGTGTCTTGGGAGGAAGGGCCGGCGTCTCGCCGGCCTTTTCTTGCAAGGCGACCATCCGGGCGCGACCATCCGGGATCGCCTCTCGTTCATAGACCCGGGCCATCGTTCATAGACCGGGCCGTTATTGGCTTGATAGCGGGGACCGGTTGGCTCTATGAAGCGGGCCATGTCGATTTGGGACCGCCTCGGCGAGTTTATTACTCGGGTATCATCTTCAGCAACGTCGGGTGTTGCCGACGTCGTCGAGGCTGTGCGCACGGTTTTCTCCGGCGATGCCGATCTGCGCCGCCGCGTCGCTTTCTCGGTGGCGATGATCGCGCTTTCGGCCAAGATGGCCAAGGCCGACGGCATCGTCACCCAGGACGAGGTGCGTGCTTTCCAGGAAATATTCGAAGTGCCGCCGAAGGAGACGCGCAACGTGGCGCGGCTGTTCGATCTCGCCCAGCGCGACGTGGCCGGGTTCGAGACCTATGCCGAGCGCATGGCGCAGATGTGCGGCTCCGGGCATTCCAATTGCGTGATGCTGGAAGACATACTCGACGGCCTGTTCCACATCGCCAAGGCCGACGGGGTGGTGCATGAGGGCGAAGGAATCTTCCTGCACCGTATCGCCGAGATTTTTCGCATCGACGAGGCGCATTACGAAGCCATCATGGCGCGCCACGTCAACCTTGGCGCCGGCGACCCCTATGTCGTGCTCGGCATCGAGCGCGGCAAGCCGTTCGACGAGGTCAAGAAGCGGTATCGCAAGCTGGTGTCCGACAATCATCCCGACCGACTGATCGCGCGTGGCCTGCCGCAGGAATTCATCAAGATCGCGACGACCAGGGTCGCGGCGATCAACGCCGCCTATGAAATGATCGAGCGGGGCCTGCGGCACGTATGAGCGGTTTCCTGCCCGACGAGCCGAGCGCCGAGGTCAGGGTATCGCCGAATTTCGGACCAAGGCGCGACACGCTGAAGCCCGACATGATCGTGCTGCACTATACCGGCATGGCGACGGGCGCCGGAGCGGAGGCGTGKCTGTGCGATCCGGCAAGCGAGGTTTCGTCGCACTATCTCGTCCATGAGAACGGCCACATCGTGCAGATGGTGCGGGAAAGCGACCGCGCCTGGCACGCCGGCAAGAGTTCCTGGTTCGGGCGCACCGACATCAATTCCTGCTCGATCGGCATCGAGATCGTCAATCCGGGCCATTCGCTGGGCTATCCCGGCTTCCCCCGGCGCCAGATCGCTGCGGTGATAGGCCTGTGCAAGGGGATTGCCGCGCGGCATGCGATCCCTGCCAGGCGGGTGCTGGCGCATTCCGACGTGGCGCCGGGACGCAAGATCGATCCGGGTGAGAAGTTCCCGTGGGCAGCGCTATTCGAGGCCGGCGTCGGCCATCTCGTGCCGGCCGCCCCCATCAGGCGCGGCGCCGTGCTGAACCCCGGTGACAGCGGTGCCGATGTCGAGGCGCTGCAGTCGATGCTGGCGCTCTACGGCTATGGTGTCGAGATCTCAGGCATTTTCGACCATCAGACACGGATCGTCGTCGAGGCCTTCCAACGGCATTTCCGGTCCCGTCTGGTCGATGGGCTGGCCGACGGCTCGACGATGCGCACGCTGCAAAAAATGCTTGCTTCTAGGGGCCGCTGACCAGGGTCAGCGCGCTGCCCAAGTAATCTTTTTCCCCTGTCAGGTTACAAACTGTCACTCAAAGTGACTTGCCCTGCCTTCATTGGCGCCAATTCGGGCTTCAAAGGGCACTTCGTACAGTTTGTCGGACGTCTATCCCCCCGGATGTTTCGATATTAATCAAGCCGTGCCACGCGAAGATCTTCGCGTGGTCCAGACAGAACAGGATCACATGCAGAAATTGACCGTTGTAACGGCAGCTCTTGCTGCCGGCGTAATGACTTTTGCCTTCAACGCGGCTGACGCCGCGCCGGTAAGCCCACGTGCCGATCAGGGGCTCGTCGCGGCGACCGCCAAGGGCAAGGCCATTTCGGCCAAAAGCGGCAGGAGCACGAAGGCAACGGCGAAGCAGGCTTCCGCGAAGGTGGAAAAGGCCAAGACGAAGAAATCCGTCGCCAAAAGGCAGACCAAGCGCGGTCGCAAAACCATCGACATGACGACAACGGCATCGATCGGCCTCAGGAACGTCGCTGCGTCGACGGCAGCGGTGGCCAGCAGCGGCCAGTACTCCGCGATCGTCGCCCGCTATGCGGCGAGCTATGGCGTTCCGGTGTCGCTGGCCAATGCCGTCATCACGATCGAGAGCAACTACCGGCCGAACATGGTCGGCGGCGCCGGCGAGATCGGCCTGATGCAGATCAAGCCGGCGACGGCGCGGATGATGGGCTATAACGGCTCGGCCAAGGGTCTCTTCGATCCCGACACCAACATCAAATACGGCATGAAGTATCTCGCTTTGGCGCAGAACCTTGGCGGTGGCACCACCTGTGGCACGATCCTGAAATACAATGCCGGCCATGCCGCGACGCGGATGAACCCGATCTCGGCCGCCTATTGCAGCAAGGTCAAGGTGCAGATGGCGGCGCTTTGATCGCAAGTTGCGAGAGCCGGCGGACAAGCCGGCTTTTTCATTTGCGTTTTCCCGGCTGAACCCCTTTATACGCCTTGCCAGCTGGCTGGGCGGCCGCACTCGCAAACGCCGAAAGGCCGCGAGTGAGGAAAGTCCGGGCTCCATGGAGACACGGTGCCGGTTAATGGCCGGCGGGGGCGACCCCAGGGAAAGTGCCACAGAAAGCAAACCGCCACGACTTTGTCGTGGTAAGGGTGAAAGGGTGGGGTAAGAGCCCACCGCGCGACTGGCAACAGGAGCGGCACGGTAAACCCCACCGGGAGCAAAACCGAATAGGGGCGGTGCGAGGGGAAACCCTCGAGGGCTGTTTCCGGCTCACCGTCCGGGTAGGTTGCGTGAGGCGCATGGCAACATGCGCCCAAGATGAATGGCCGCCACGTTCTCGTCCCGCAAGGGGCGGGGGCCATACAAAACCCGGCTTATAGGCCAGCTGGCAGTTTCTCCCGAAGAGATATCCTTTGAAATCAGCAGGTTGCGCCCTCGGGCGCGCCTGTCGATTCAAATTTCTCAGGTATTCGCCGGCAATCCGGTAACTGGCCAACGCTTGAATCCGGTGCGATTAAATCGTACCATTTGTTCTGCGAATGGTATCGGGAGCCTATCATGGGACAGGTCGACAAGCGCAGCATCACGCTGTCGCCGGAACTGGCGCAAGCGGTGGACGATGTGGTCGCCGCCGGCGAATATGCCTCGGCGAGCGAAGTGATCCGCGATGCGCTGCGGCAGTGGAAGGACCGCCGCGATCTCTTCGGCTACACGGTCGAGGAACTGCGCAAGCTGGTGCAGGAAGGGATCGACAGCGGGTCGGCACAGGACGGCCAGCCAATCATGGAACGACTGCGCGCCAAATACCTGAAGATGGCTGAGGCCAAAGGCTTTCAGGAGTGAAATACCGTCTGCTTCCTCAAGCAGTGGTCGACCTCGAAAGCATCGGTGACTACATCGCCGATCACGATCCACGGGCTGCTGTCCGGCTCGTGGATGCGCTGGAACGACGTTGGGACTTACTCACCCTCCATCCCTTCTCAGGCGCGCCACGCGACGATATCGCGCCCGGCATCCGTCATCTGGTCGTCGGCGACTATCTCACTCTGTATCGGGTCGGCAGCGACGCGATCGAAATTGTTCGCGTGCTGCACGGCCATCGCAACATCGAAGCCGACGACCTCGGTCCGTGATCGGCCCGGTCAGCCGCTGATCCTCTCCAGCGAAATCTCGATCGCCTTCCAGAGTTCTTCCACCGGTTCGCAGCCAACCGAGAGGCGGATGAAGCCTGGCGGCACCGCATCGCCTCGTTTCGAGCGCCGCTCGGCCGAAGTGTGGACGCCGCCAAAGGAGGTCGCAGCCTCGATCAGTTGGCAATTGTTGATGAAATCCTCGGCCTTGTCCTCCGAGGCAAGCTCGAACGAGATGAGGAAGCCGAAACGCTCCATCTGGACGCGGGCAAGGTTGTGCGAGGTATCGCCATTCAGGCCGGGGAAACGTAGGCCATGGACGGCTCGATGTTCCTTCAGCCGTTGCGCGATGGTTTCGGCCGATGAGCACATGCGGTCGAAGCGCACCTCCAGTGTTTCGAGGCCGCGATGCACCAGCCAGGCCTCGAACGGTCCGGGAATGCCGCCGGCCATTGCGCGCCAGTCCGTCACTTTGGTGATGATGTCGGCGTTGCGGCTGGCGACATGGCCGAACAGTACGTCCGAATGGCCGTTAACCGCCTTGGTGTCGGCAGAGACGACGACATCGGCGCCGAAGTCGAGCGGACGCTGGCCGAATGGCGTCATTGTCGTGTTGTCGACGACAAGGATCCCGCCCTGTTCGTGAACAGCCTTGGCGATGGCCGAGATGTCGCAGATGTCCAGCCGCGGATTGGATGGGGTTTCCAAGAAGACCAGCGAATAGCCTTCGAAGCCGCCGTCAACGAAGGTCGGCGTCGGCCTGATGTCGCAGGTGATGCCAAGCGGCTTCAGGAAGCGTTCGGCCATCGCGCGCGTGGCGTGATAACCGTCCGCGGGCAGGAGCACGCGATCGCCCGATTTCAGTAGCGCGAAAAACACCGACGAAATCGCGCCCATTCCAGAAGGAAAACTCACGCATTGCGCATCTTCCAGATGGCCGAGCACATGTTCCACGGCGCGCCAGGTTGGATTGTCGTAGCGGCCATATTGATCGACCCCGGTCTCGACGCCCGGCGTGTGAAAGATCGACGCCATGGTCAGCGGCAAGGGGATGGGATCGCCGCTGGCGAAATCGCGGCTGCGCAAATGGGATAGTTCGGCGGCGCGTGACTTTGCCGTCTCGGACATGAGCTCGATCCTTGTTTTTGGGCGGAAGACGTCGCTCGACGCTATGCGGGCGGGTGATCCGCGGCAAGTCGCGTCTTTTGGGCCAAAGCGCTCTAAACGCTTCGTTAGGCTTAATGGATCATAAAGACGAGACGTGCCGTAACGGCTGCTCGGATTAGTCGCTATGCGCGCGTTTGTGAAGCCTATTCCCGTTGACGCCCATAGTACCCCATGATATCCCATTTTGACATCAAAGCCTTCGTTCCGCGTCAGGGTAAAGCGTACGCCAATCGGGCAGCCGCGGCGGCTGCGCGTTTGCCGTTTTTTGCCCGTGTGGACGAGCTGGCTGTGGGGCAGGGAACGCGCTGCGGCGGCGCGTACGAGACGATGAAGAGGGGTGCGGCGGCGSAAGCGGCTGTARCGYTTAATGGACCGGTTTCTGTCRAACACGGTGAGCAGGATCGATGCGAAGGGGCGGGTGTCCGTTCCGGCGCATTTCCGCGCTGTCGTGCAGAAACGCGGCTACTCGGAACTCTACGCRCTGCGCTGTCTGGACCTGCCGGCGATGGATGTCGGCGGGCTCGATCTGCTCGACCGCTACGAGCAGCGCATCGCGCAGGAAGATCCCTTCCTGCAGACGGCGGACGACATGTCGTTCTTCTGCCATGGCGAYGGAACGTTTCTGAAACTCGACCAGGACGGCCGCATCACGATGAGCGATTTCATCCGCGAACACACCGGTATCTCGGCGGAGGTGGCCTTTGTCGGGCGCGGCAATTTCTTTCAAATATGGGAGCCGGGACGGCTTGCCGCCTATGGGGCGCAGGCGCGGGCCAGGCTTTTGCAGCTTCGGCAGGGGACGAAGCCTGGGGAGCGACCGGAATGATGGCGGGCCACGGCGATGATACCAACGCCGTTGGCGGATCGGTCCGCCACATTCCGGTCCTCCTTGGCGAAGTGCTCGAGGCATTGGCGCCGGCGGAGGGCGACATCATCATCGACGGCACGTTCGGCGCAGGGGGCTACACCAAAGCCATTCTGGCGACCGGGGCTTCTGTTGTTGCGATCGACCGCGATCCCGACGCCATCGTGGCCGGACGCGATCTCGAGGCGCAATCGGGCGGCCGGCTGAAGCTGGTGCAGGCGCCGTTCTCGACGCTCGACGAACATGCAGAACGGGTCGATGGGGTCGTGCTCGACATTGGCGTCTCCTCCATGCAGCTCGACCAGGCCGAGCGCGGATTCTCGTTCCGCAATGACGGCCCGCTCGACATGCGCATGGCGCAGGCGGGCCTGAGCGCTGCCGATGTCGTCAACAGCTTCAAGCCTGGCGACCTTGCCCGCATCTTCGGCTTCCTCGGCGAGGAGCGCCACGCCGGGCGCATCGCCCGCATGATCGAGGCGCGCCGCGAAAAGCGGCCGTTCGAGCGCACGCTGGAACTGGCGGACGCCATCGAGACGCATGTCGGCCGCGCCCCGAAGGACAAGATCCACCCGGCCACCCGCGTCTTCCAGGCGCTGCGCATTTTCGTCAATGACGAGCTCGGCGAACTGGCCAAGGCGCTGTTTGCGGCAGAGCGCGCGCTGAAGCCGGGCGGACGGCTCGCCGTGGTGACGTTCCATTCGCTGGAAGACCGCATCGTCAAGCGCTTCATCGCCGACCGGGCCGACGTCGCCACGGGATCACGTCATCTGCCCGAGGCGCATGCGCGCACCGCGACCTTCCGTAAGGCCGGTGGCGGCGTGACGGCTGATGATGCCGAGGTCGCGGCCAATCCGCGCGCCCGCTCGGCCAGACTGCGCGCCGCGATCCGCACCGATGCGCCTGCGCGCGGCGGCGATTTTTCGATTTTCGGCCTTCCAAAGCTTCCCGGCATCAATTTGCCGGGAGAGAGGTAAGCACGTGTTCCGTACCAGCGACATTGTCCTGATCGCCGTCATGGTTTCGGCGGCGGCCCTGACCTACAAGACCAAGCGCGAGGCAGAGGATCAGCTGGCGGCGGTGCAGAAGATCCATAACCAGATACGCTATGAGGAGGAGACGATCGACCTGCTCAAGGCCGACTGGAGTCTGCTCACCCAACCGTCACGCCTGCAGAAACTCGCCGAACTCTACAAGTCGCAGCTCGCCCTCGAGCCGGTCAGTGCGCGCCAGATCGTCGGCTTGAGCGACCTGCCGGCCAAAGCCCTCGATATTCAGGACATCCTGAAAGGGCGCCAGGACAGCATGGCCGACAATTCCGACAAGGCGCCGTCTGGCGACAAGGATCCCGTCGTGACCGGAGACATCGCCCAATGATCGGCAAATTGCTGAAGCGTCGTGCCAGGACGGGTGAGGACGGATCGATCGTCGTTGAGGGCGCCCGCAAGGCGACCGGCGGCAAAGGCAAAGCGCGCATCGTCATGACGATGGCGGTGTTCTTCGGCATCTTCTCGACCATTTCGGGGCGGCTGGTCTATCTCGGCTTCCAGACGCCTGACCTGTCGGGCGGCCCGCAGAGCCGGATCACCGCCTCGCGGCCCGACATTGTCGATCGCAATGGCGAGGTGCTGGCGACGGACATCAAGACAGCGTCGCTGTTCGCCGAGCCGCGCCGCATCGTCGATGCCGACGAGGCGATCGAGAAGCTGTCCACCGTGCTGCCCGAGATCGATTACGAGCAGACCTACCACAA